>JAKBAL010000103.1 GCA_021809225.1 Pseudomonadota bacterium
ATATTTTATTTAACGCTTTTTAAAATATAATTAAAGTTGCTTTTAAAAAATATAACTCTTAGAATAAATTTTCTAAACTAATCATGATAATTTTTATGGGTTAAGCTTAAAAAGCTACATTTAAATAATAGAGAAATAATATGAATTGTTATGTATATAGAATAACGTCTTATGTTCTTTTATCTCTGTCCTTTACATCACCTTCTATCGTCTTAAGCAGTGAAATAGTAGAAGGAACAGAGGGAAGGCTTCTTACAGGGGTGCCTTATAAAATTGAAAATAAATGGCATAGAGATCAAGGGAAACCATCATCCTTGGACGCAGAAAGTGATGATCCTAATGGACGTGTTTACCGTTCACATTTTGATAGCCTTAACACATATTGGTATAGTCGTTCGTCAGGAAATGGTTCTTACCGTCTTGAAGATCAATGGCATGAAGATCAAGGAAAGCCTTCATATTTAGATGCTGATAGCGATCATCCTAATGGACGTATTTATCGTTCAAACTTTGATAGTATTAATACTTGGTGGTATTTTACGCCCCAAGATGAAAGAAAACCTCGTCCTAAAGGTGGCACCACCATTAAAGTTTCAACTACAATTGAAGGGTAATAAAGAACCTACCGCAAAAAATAATGTATAACAGAATTTTTATAAAAAAATGAAATCTTAAGACACTTCTAAAAATGCATCTATTTTCTTAATAGATGCATTTTTTTAGCTTAATATCTTTTTTTTCTCAAAAAAACTTATCCTTTTTGTCTTAGGAGATTTAATCGAAGATGAAGCTCTTTTAAACGTTCTTCAGGAACAATGGCGGGTGCTTGCATCAACAAATCTTCAGCCTTTTGAGTCATTGGAAAAGCAATAACTTCTCGAATGTTTGGCTCATCCGCAAGAAGCATAACAATCCGATCAATGCCAGGTGCACATCCTCCATGGGGAGGCGCTCCATAGCGAAAAGCATTCAACATGCCAGAAAATCTTGCTTCTACTTGTTCTTGCGTATATCCGGCAAGAGTAAAAGCCTTGATCATGACCTCAGGCAGGTGATTACGAATTCCGCCACTACAAAGTTCTAATCCATTGCAGACGATATCATATTGATAGGCTATAATACTTAACGGATCTTGCGTTTCAAGTGCTTCAAGGCCACCTTTGGGCATACAGAAAGGATTATGAGAGAATTCTATCTTTTCTTTCTCTTCATTAAACTCATACATGGGAAAATCGACAATGAAGCAAAAGCGGAATGAACTTTTATCAAGTAAATTGAGTTCCTCACCAAGACGTGTTCGAACGAGACCTGCGAACTTTTGCGCAGAATTAGGTTTATCACAAGCAAAAAAGAGAGTATCTCCGTTTTTAACCCCTGTTAAAAATTGAAGGTTATGGAGACGACTTTCATCTAAGAACTTGGCAATAGGCCCTTTTGGACCCTCTGAGGTAAAGACAATGTATCCCAAGCCACCAGCACCTTGTTCGCGGGCCCATTCATTCATTTTATCAAAGAAGCTTCTCGGATAAGTCGCGGTGTTAGGAGCAGGAATAGCTCTAACAATGGACCCTTTCTCAATAGCCTTGGAAAAAAGACTAAAATCAGACCCTTGAAAAACATCTGTTACACCGGCAATTTCAAGGGGATTGCGTAAATCAGGTTTGTCTGTGCCAAATTTAAGCATAGATTCAGCATAAGGGATGCGCGGAAAGGGAAGGGGGGTTACTGTTTTCCCTTTGCCAAATTCGACAAAAGCATCATGAAGAACAGGTTCAATTGCAGCAAAAACATCTTCTTGCGTTACAAAAGACATTTCAAAATCAAGTTGATAGAATTCTCCTGGAGATCGGTCAGCCCGTGCATCTTCATCTCTAAAACAAGGGGCGATTTGAAAATACCGATCAAATCCAGCAACCATAAGGAGTTGTTTAAATTGCTGAGGCGCTTGAGGAAGTGCATAAAATTTACCCGGATGAACGCGGCTAGGAACTAAATAATCTCGCGCTCCTTCAGGAGAGCTGGCTGTTAAGATTGGGGTTTGAAACTCTAAAAATCCTTGGTCGATCATTTTTTGACGGAGAAAGGCAATGATTTGGCTGCGCAAGATAATATTGGCGTGCATTTTTTCGCGTCTTAAGTCCAAAAAGCGATATTTAAGGCGTGTTTCTTCGGGGAATTCAGCATTGCTGTTAACTTGAAGAGGGAGTAAGTCTGCTTTTGATTGAACGATCATTTCGTCAATGATAACTTCTATTTCACCTGTTGCCATATGGGAATTAATGGTTTCAGCTGTTCGTTCAACAACAAGAGCGGTAACAGTGATCACGCTTTCAAGTCTTATGGATTCAGCCTCATGAAAAAACGGACTGTCAGAGTCAATCACACATTGGGTGATACCGTAATGATCTCTAAGGTCAATAAATAAGAGTTGGCCGTGGTCTCGTTTGCGGTGAACCCAACCTGAAAGGCGGACGGTTTCTTTTGTGTTTTTAAGGCGTAAGGCACCACATGTGTGTGTACGATAAGGATTTAACATGTCTTCACTCTTGTTCAATTTATTTTATTGTTGATAGTGGTAGGGATTTTCAGTCTCTTGTCAAGATTCGCTTTCAATGATAACCAGAATGCATGAGTTTAATAGCAACAACACCAGACCTTATTGTCTTTTGTAAAAAGGCTGCCCTATCTTCCTATATTACGGTAGATACTGAGTTTATAAGGGAAACAACATATTGGCCCCAACTCTGCCTTATTCAAGTAGGACTTGAGGATAAAGCTGTCGCTATTGATCCTTTAGCTAAGGACATAGACCTTCAGCCTTTTTTTGACCTTTTGCAGAACCCTCATGTTATTAAAGTTTTTCACTCTGCACGGCAAGATATTGAAATTTTTTATCATTTAACAGGAAACATTCCAACGCCTCTTTTTGATACACAAATTGCTGCTATGGTTTGTGGTTTTGGTGAATCCATAGGCTATGATGTACTTGTGCAAAAATATACTAAGGTTTCTCTTGATAAATCTTCTCGTTATACTCATTGGGCGCAACGACCTTTAACAGAAAAACAACTTGCTTATGCTTTGGGTGACGTTATCCATTTGCGGGATATCTATGAAAAGCTCTATGCAAAAATTTTGGCAGGAGATCGCCTTCACTGGCTTGAAGATGAACTAGGGATTCTTAAAGATCCTGGAACTTACGCCGTAGATCCTTATGCTATATGGCAAAAAATTAAAGTACGTTCTCCAAAGCCTCGTATGTTAGCCATTTTTAGAGAAATTGTAGCCTGGAGAGAAATAACAGCGCAAAGCCGGAACGTTCCCAGAGGTCGCGTGATACGAGATGAAGTTATGCTCGATCTTGCTGCTGCAGCCCCCCAGTCAAAGCAAGAGCTTAGCAGAATGCGTGGTCTTGCATCCGCTTTTATTGAAGGAGAAGAGGGCAAAGTTGTTTTAGCTCTTATTGCAAAAGCACAGGCCTTACCTCTGGAAGACTGTCCTCAGGTTAAAAAAGAGGGAGCCTCCCCACCGGGAGCTGCCGCTCTTGTGGAAATGCTGAAGCTTCTTCTCAAAATTAAAGCTGAAAAATATCATGTTGCTCCAAAACTACTTGCCACCAGTGCAGATTTAGAAATGATTGCCCGCTCTCCTAATCCTCACGTTCCGGCTTTGGAAGGATGGCGTCGCGAGATATTTGGCAATGCAGCCCTTTCCCTGAAATCAGGCAAAGTTGCTCTTGGCATCAAAAATCATAAGATTACATTGATTCCATTGGAATGAGCTTACTTTGCTGAATATGGTCCTGTAAGCGTGCTTTCAGCAAGGATGTGTCCTTGCATAGCTTGTCAAGCTCAGTGCTGGTTACTCTTTTTGCAAGCTGCAAAACGATGTCTAAAGCATAAAGGGTGAACGTGTAGTGGTGGATCCCATAAGGGAGATTTGGTCCATTGTAGGCGATAACGTTCCAACTATTTTTTCCAACAAGCACACTTTGCGGTAGATTTCTTCCTCCTTCTTCTAGCTGATGTATATGAGGGGGAATGTTATAAAGAACCCAATGAATCCAATTGCCATTTGGAGCATCAGGATCTTCACAAATTAAAGCTAAAGATTCAGTGCCTTGGGGTGCAATTTTCCACATAAGGGGAGGGGAGATATCTTGGCCATCACGGGGGTATACTGCAGAGGAATTTTTCCCTTATCATTAAAGATCGGACTTGTTAACTTTAAAGGTAAGTTGACTCAAAATCACAAAGAGAGACAGGTTGTAAAAATACTTACGCACATTTTTTGTCCTAATTTCAAACATAGATTATTATAAAATATGAAGAAAATATATATTCTTCTTATACATAAGATATAGTCTTAAAAACGCTCTAGAGAATGATAAAAAAGAGTATGCCCTATTGAGCTTGAAGATACCCTATTTCATTCCGACGTATGTCATTCCCATGTAGGCCGGACATCCATAAAATATACCCTTGCGTGGCAGGGGATGACACCAAGGGGAAACAAAATGAGGTATCTTCAGGTTTGATGAGTATATAAAGCTGTGTGAGTGAATTTTAAATTATCTCATTTTTTAAACTTGCTATTATCTCCTAGTGCGCTATTTTTTGATTGACACTTAAAAAGGGGGGAAGAAGATATGGAAAATAGTAACCTTACATTTATGAACGGGAAATTGTTCAATATACTTCTTGTTCTTATAGGGGTTGTTCTCTACCTTGGCCACCTGCAAATGCATGGCATAGGATGAGAGTATATGAGGGGAGTTTAAGTTTTGAATCATAAACACCAATCTTTTATGAAAAATTCTAAAAGAGGTAGGCTTCCTAATGCTTATTTTATCTAGGTGTTTTTCTTGATCAGAGGATCCATATAAGAAACTGAACAGTTGGAGTGTTTTAATTTTTATATGTAGTAATCCTTTGCTATTGGAAAGCTTTTTATTCTGCCTCATGCTTGAAGCTTCTTAAAGGAGCTACGGCTATAGCCTCAGAACCCGAAAATTGCTGCGATTTAAGTTACTTTTTCAATAAAGATTTCAAAACATCCTCGGAGACTCCCTTTGCTCTTAGCGACGCAATCAGTTTTCTGTTATTTTCCTCTTGTTGTGCCAATAATGTTGTTAGAGCTGCCTGCATTGCATTACCGAGTGCTACTGGGCCTACTTGTTGTGCTATCCGTGTTGTAGCGCTGCGTAGTTCATTTTGATTATTGATGCGTTGAGTAACGGTATTCTTATACACAACTCCTTTTCTTTCTGTCCCATCTTTTTGCATAGCATAGGATTTTTCAGAGAAAACCAATACTGACATAAAGAAAAAAACCACATACTTATTTAAAATTAGCATATTCATATTGCACTCCTAGTGTTTAATGTTTCTCACATATCTGATTACATTATTTTAATAAATAATTAAAAAATACAATGAATAAATATTCAATACGAATATGCAAAATTAGCATGCCCTCGCATAATTCATTCCTTTTAGGGTTAGTATAATGGGCCTCATTGAAAGGAAGGGCATGAAGGTGAAGAGATTTTGACCATCCCTGGTGTAATGCAGGGAAATTTGGCCTCATCTGATTGGTAGAACCAGCCGAGGGAATGGCTTGGCTCCCATGGGCTAAGCTAGTAGCAGTAGGGGGATAACTGAAAATGAGATCTTATCAATTCCATTCTAAGCTTATCTGAATCTCCATCGCGTAAGGTTAAACCTTTGAAAATGACTTTCAGTTATGGGTAAAAAGATGTAATGACACTCACAAACTAAAAATCCCTTTCTCATAAATAGTAAATGGAAAAATGAACTCATTGGAAAGAGGATTGATAGGAAAACATTTGCTCATACAGATCCTTGGGATAAAAAGCAGTGTGAACCTATAAATGGAGGAAAAAACGCCAAAAATTGTAAAAAAAGCTAAAAATTGCTAGGACTAGAAAAACCTTAGATTTATTTTCCATAATATATATTATGCGTCAAACTGAGGTTACGTAAAATGTGTACCCTTCAATTCAATTCATCTCTTAAACATTTTAAGTTTTTGTTAATATTATCTTTTCTCTTTAGCATAAAACGCAACAATGACGGTATGTTCGCAAAAGTTTATTCTCCAAGCATAATTTAGCTTTCACGTGTCGAGGATCCATTTATAGTCTCATACAATTCCCTTCAAAGGTTTCTATGTGCTCATCGCATTAGATCTTAATTTCTGTTTTTCACCGCTGTCTTCCTCTTGATACGCCGTAATCAGATGTAACCATATGTAATAAAAAAGAAAATGTATGCTTCTCAATTCCTGTGCTCTGCTTGCTATGACGATCTTTATATTAAAAAACAATGAGTTCATCACTTCGAGAGAAGCAAAGCACTCCCGAATTACACTTGTTCTGAATTATTTTTTGTAAATGATTATTAGCAAGAACGGACCTTAAAGCCTCTCCCCTTCCCTCTCCATAAACTTACCGTTAAGGCGATCACGGCTCAGATGGGTTTGGGGAAAAGCTCATCGGAACGGCCTATCAGGTAATTCATAATCATGCCTAACCATTCCCGCGAAATAGCTTGCCAAGCTTCAAGGTTGACAAGATGACTTAAGAAAAAAACCATGTCGTAATTTCCTGTGGAGTGATAGTCCACGGGGAAAGGAATGACATTAAAACCTGCTTTGCGAAAAACTCCCACAGAACGAGGCATATGATAGGCTGAAGTGATCAGTACCCATTTTTCTTGAGGAGTTGGCTTTATAAGCTGGGCCGTCAATGCTGCATTGTCCTTAGTATCTTTTGAACTTCCTTCAAAAATGATCACAGAGGGATCAAGTCCCAATGCCTTAAATTGTTTTTTTGCCATTTCAACTTCAAAAGCAGTTCCCGTAAAAACAAGCTGTAGATGAGGATTTTCCCGGGCTAATTCGATAAACTGTATAAAACGGCCTGCAGTTAAATTATAAGCCGTTTCCCCACGTGCCAAGCTTGTCCTCTGATCAAAGGGACCTCCCAGCAAAATCATTCCTTTGACGTCGGGTGGAACCTGGTGAATTTTAGGAAAACGGTTTTCTAACTGATCAAAGGCCCATATCCCGAAAGGAACAAAGCCGAAAAAGATAAGGGCTATAGCGCTTATAAAAGAAAAACGGTTCCCCCAAATTTTTTTTTGAAAGAAAAGAAGAACCCCTCCCACGAAAAGCAGAATAAGAAAAAACAAGTTAATATTAATGATCCACCAGCCAAAAAACCGGTACACTGATTCAAAGACTATCATGGCATCCTTCCTGACTTTATAACTTATTTAATCTCTATAAAAATAATAGAAGAGAGTCAAGGGATTAAGCAATCTCTTGCAACCAGTCTTTAACAACTTGAATATGCTCTGGAATCATTAATGAAGGAGCATGACCACAATGAGGAAGGGTTACAACCTTTGTGTTAGGTTGAAGGTAAAGCATTTTTGT
>JAKBAL010000104.1 GCA_021809225.1 Pseudomonadota bacterium
TTTGAAATGAGCTCTACGAAAAGAATAATTCCACCAATGCTTCCTTGCGATGTGTGCCATGGTAATATCTCCCACTTCCACCACTCAGAACTTCCATCCTTGCGTTTAAATTGGTCATTTTCAGACTTTAAGTGCTCTCCTTCTAAGGCTCTTTGGTGAATTTTTCGCCACTTTTTAGGAAGGTCGGGAACAACGTCGTAAATGTTTTTTCCTTTAATGTCTTTACTACTTAACGCAGTTTCTTTCCTCCAGCGATCGCTGGTTATTATATAGTTAAATTCTTTATCGAAAATTGCAATGGCTGCAGGGATCTTTCTTATAAAGGTCCTAAAAAGAACTTCTTTTTCATTCTCAAAAATGAGCGCATCGCTTTGCCCCCCTCCTCTCAAAAGATTTTGCGTAATTCCTGCGATCGTCATAGAAGTTTTTGGTAAATCTTCAATGTGTTCTTTAGGTAAAGCATCAGATTTTTTCATAAAAAATAACTCAGATGGGGACCTAATATCCCGTAATATATTATATTTTTAGGGATTCTAGAAAGCTTTTTTTTATCCTATCTACTCAAGCAAAATACAACTTTGCTCAAGCTAACTAGATTTAAACTTTGGGAGTGAAAAGAAAAATTGAGATCCATTATCCAAGGATGACTTTATCCATATTTTCCCTCCGTGAGCTTCTATAATTTTTTTAGAGATAGATAGACCTACCCCCGTTCCCTCATACTTTGATGTATGATGTAATTTTTCGAATAAGTCGAATATTCTGTGATGGTACTTTGGGTCAATACCAATTCCGTTATCTTCAACACTAAAAATCCAAGTATTTTTTTTCTCTTTTGCCGTGATATAGATGATTGGAATATCGGTCTCGTTAAATTTTAAGGCATTACTAATAAGATTTTGAAAAACACGAGCAATTAGCATCATATCTCCATAAATGGTGGGTACATTATCTGAATAAATGAAGGCGTTCTTATCCCTAATTTTTTTTTCCAGAACCATTTTTACAGAATTAATAATATGATGCAGAGAGAAAAAGCTTTTATTTAATCCCGACCTTTCAAATTGTGAGTAAGCCAATATTCCATTAACCAAAGTGTTCATGTGTCTTATGCTTTTTGAAATTGTGTTTAGATAATTTTTAGCTTCATCTCCGAGCTGATCTTTGAATTTATCTTCAATAATACGGCTATAGTTGGATATTGTCCTTAAAGGTTCGTTCAAATCATGGGCACAAATATGAGCAAATCTTTCAAGTTCAGAGTTAGATTTATTGAGCGCTTGAATCATCTTTACCATTTTTTGTTCTAGGTTCTTACGCTTTGTCGTATGTTCTACAAACATGATAAGACCCCCAATAACTTTTTCGCTTTTATACCACGGTAAAATTTCCCACCGAAGCCACTCCGTGCTCCCATCGTTTCTTTTAAATTTTTCGTCTCCGTCACATTTTAAATGTTCCCCCTTTAAGCATCTTTCATGGTTTTTTCGCCACCTGAGAGGAATATCTGGGACGACCTCATAATGATTTTTTCCTATTAAATCTCTCGTTGGCGAATTCGTTTCTACGATCCAACGATCGCTAGTGATAATGTAATTTAATTTTTCATCAAAAATTGCAATAGCTGCAGGCAAATTTTTTATAAATGTTTTTAAAATACTTTCTTCTTCTTTGTTAGAGGTTCTCAGTTCTTCTATAAATGATTTCTGAGCTATTAAGGTGCCTTTTGAGGTACTTTTAGAGGGCGTATCAACTTTTTTTTTGGATAGTATTTCAGACTTTTTCATGTAATTACCCTATCCAGGACTTAACTTTATTGTAATTTTGTAAAATTAACAATAACTTAATTTATCCCTGTTGTCTTGCATTTATAAAACCAAACACCTAAAATTGTAAGTTGAAATTAAAAGTGGAATTAAACTTGCAAAGTGGGGGGACTAACTCGCTTTTGTAACATCCCATGCGTGATTAGGAAGAACGACAACCTCCGTCCAATAACTAATTGCTAAATGGAGATGCTTCTTAAGCGTTTCATATTCAAAAGATTTTCTTATGTATCCGCTTGCATAGTTTTTATAGGAATCCATGACGTCTTTAATACTAATACTGCCTGTAAGGACCAGCACAGGGATGTGTCTCATGTCTTTGCTTTGCTTTATTGATTTTAGGAGAGAGACCCCATTAATTTTCGGCATATTTAAATCAATTAAAATAATGTCGGGAATAGGAATTTTAGTGATATTGCTTCTTCTTTTTGTTATATCTAAGAATTCTTCACCATCATGCATGCAATATAAATTTATTTTTAATTCATAGTCCTCAAGAGCTCGCCGAATCAGAAATTGATCTTCTGCATTATCCTCTATTAATAAAATATTTATCTTTTCCAAACTTGGGTAAGAGTTGATATCCTCTTTTTCAGATGGAGACGTATTTTCTTCATTAAATGTATACCCCTCAAAGAAGCAATTTGGAGTCACAGAAAAAAGTTTACAAAACTTGTAAAGCATACCTGTGGGAATTTTTGTTTGCCCTCCCTCGTATTTATGAATTTGTTGGTGAGAAACACCTACTTTTTCACCACAGTCTATAAGGGTTAACCCAATCCTCTCTCTAAAATCTCTTAGTTTTTGACCAACGTACTCATCTATGGTGAATGTATTTTCATAAAAAACAGTATCTTGGGGAAATGTGGTTTCTTCTTTTTTAGGATTATTCATGTTTTCTCCAATAAATATTCTGTGAATATATTTCGTTTTTTAATTTTTCTTAGAATGACGCACTAAGTTAAAAAATTAGTGGGGGAGACCAATTCTATGGTTGATCTTTTAGTATCCGGTTGGACCTAAAGCAGCCCCCTGCTGCTTCCAATAGACCATACAAACTTTCCGCTTAATAAAAAGTTTATTATAAAAAACTTTTTCAACCAGAAGCCTTTAAAAATCAAAACCAAAGTCAGAAAAATCCTTCTTAGGATACTTATGATTTCTTCAATTAACAAGCTCCTATATGATAGTGATTTATTCATTCTAGGAAATTTCATCTAATTCTTCTTCGATCCACAATAAATGATATTTTTCATCTCGATACCCCTCCATTAAAGCTTTCTTGATGTCTGAAGGAATATCGTCGTAGGTATTTATCTTTTCATAAACTTCATTCGTCATGATCTCATTCCCCCTCATCGCCTTTAGAATAGCTATATCACCAGCGAAAGTTGCTAAAATGACTTTTCCTTGGGTTAAAAGTTTTTTTATTCCTGGCCCAGTAGGGCAATTATAACCTCTTGTCTTAAGAAAATGAGATATAGTCCCTATATGCCTCTCGTAGTCATTTTTAAATCCCTCCAATATTACTTTGTACTTTTGATTCTTGATCCCTTTAATGGCGGTTTCATACCCTTCAACTGCAGCATAATCAAGGCTAATCAAATCTTTTAATTCTTGGATAAAGTGATCTTCTAAAAGCTTTATCATACTACCCATTTTTTTTCTCCTTTTATATCTCAATTCATTTTCTAGTATTCTTCTCTACAAAATTTTATAAAGTTTAATTTTGATGAAGATTTATTTCTATGAACTTATTGCCCCCCCCTATGCGCATAGGGGAGCAATAAGTTCACTGGGCTTGCTTTCTCTATAAGATATGATAATGATGCCAAACATAGAGGGGAATGAGCTCGCATTGAGGCAGCTTTTATTGACTCTCCGAGCAATTTTTTTGCCATTCCCTTTCCTTTTCTGACATAATAGGAAGAGGACGGTGAAGGCTACAGAAGATGGTATGAGCTAAGAATGCAACTAGATCCAAATAAGTTATATTTTTTACCCTTGGGAGGCTCAGGGGAAATCGGAATGAATCTTAATCTCTACCACACCCGCGGAAAGTGGCTGATGGTAGATTTGGGGATTACGTTTGATCAAACACCGGGGATTGAAGTATTAATGCCCGATACTAAATTTATTGAAGAGCATGCACAAAATCTGGCGGGAATTGTTCTGACCCATGCTCATGAGGATCATATCGGGGCCGTTCCTTATCTTTGGTCTCGCTTACAATGTCCGCTTTTTGCCACTCCTTTTACAGCTTCTCTTTTAAGACATAAGCTTAAAGAGGCGGGTCTTAATGCTCCTCTTCATGAAATTCCTCTTTCAGGGGGAGTTGATATTGGTCCCTTTTCCGTAGATTTTATCAGCATAACCCATTCCATCCCTGAACCCAATGTCTTAGCAATTCGAACAGCTGCAGGAACGATTGTCCATACTGGAGATTGGAAAATTGATCCAGATCCTCTTATTGGGAAGGCAACTGATATTGATGCTTTGAAAAAACTAGGTGACGAAGGGGTATTAGCTCTTGTTTGTGACTCAACCAATGTCTTTGTTCCGGGACATTCGGGCTCTGAAAAACCCATTCGTAAAAATCTTATTGAACTTGTCGCAAAATTTCCTGGGAAACGGGTTCTTATCGCTTGCTTTGCCTCAAACGTCGCACGGGTCGCAAGCTGTGCTGAAGCCGGAATTGCTAACAAACGCCTTGTGGGGTTGGTGGGTCGTTCTCTCCATCGTGTGGATGAAGTGGCTCGTCAGCTTAACTACTTTAAGGATTACCCCCCTTTCCTCAATCACCATGATGCAGGATTTCTTGAGCGTGACAAAACTCTTCTTGTATGTACAGGAAGTCAGGGAGAGCAACGGGCTGCTCTTTTAAGAATCGCTAAAGGTGAAGATAGGCATATTTTCTTGGAAGAAGGAGATGTTGTTATTTTTTCATCTCGCCAAATCCCAGGGAATGAAAAGTCTATTTCTGCTTTGCAAAACTTGCTTGTCCGAAATGGGGTTCAGGTCATTACTGCAAACGATGAGGACATTCATGTTTCAGGACATCCTTGTCGAGACGAACTCAAAAAAATGTACTCTTGGATTCGCCCCAAGATTGTCGTGCCTGTCCATGGAGAAGATCATCATATCCTTGAGCAAGCTCAGCTGGCCTTAGCAAACAATGTTCCTTATGTCATTACGCCCCGTAATGGAGATCTGATCGCCCTTACAGAGACCGGGGCAAAGCTTGTCGATCAAGTCTATTCAGGACGTCTGGCCCTTGATGGAAGGAAATTGATTCCTTACAAAGGAACGGTGATGCATGATCGCCACCGCTTGATGAATACGGGACATGCCCTCGTCACTCTCATCTTAGAGAGAAAGGGGTCCTTTAAACATCCCCCATCCGTTCTTTTGATTGGAGTTGCGGAAGGGGAGCATCTTGAAAAGCTTACAGCTAACTGTGTTGGGGCCATTGAAGCCGCTTTTCTATCACTTCCTTTAGCTGACCGAGATGATGACGATACAGTTGCTGAAATCGGGCGTATTGCGACGAGACGTGTTTTATCAAATTATTATGGAAAAAAGACGCTAACTCACGTGCAAGTTTATCGTGTTTAAGGAAAAAAACTATGATTGGAAGCTTAAACCACATAGCCATTGCGGTTCCTGATTTAGACGCTGCCATTTTTCAATACCAGACTGTCTTCGAAGCCCTTGTCACGCCACCTCAAGACCTACCCGAGCATGGCGTTCGTGTGGCTATGGTCCACTTTCCAAACACAAAAATTGAACTCATCACTCCCTTAGGGGATTCTTCCCCCATCCAAAACTTTCTTTTAAAAAATCCTCAAGGAGGGATTCATCATCTGTGTTATGAAGTTCCTGACATTGTGGCCGCAAAAAAACGACTCCAGACTGCAGGGGTTGAAGTCATTGGTGAGGGAACGCCAAAGCTTGGATACCAAGGCAATCCTGTCCTATTTTTTAATCCCAAAGACGCGCTTGGTGTTCTAATTGAGCTTGAGGAAGTAAGGATCTCTAAAATTAAAGATCGCTTTGAAATTGCACCCATTAGCCCCCTCCATACCCATAAATCTTCTGTAGACTCTCTGGAGGGAGTTGAAGGTGTTGGCATTCGGATTGATGTCGATTTCAAAAGCCGCACGCCTGCCGATAACAACGAGGGAGATTAACTTAAAGATGACCTTTACCATAGGCCTCATGGTTTACGTCATGATTTGGGTTATTGTCCTTTTTTTGGTCCTCCCCTGGGGGGTTCGCATTCCTGATAGAATCGAATCTGGACACGCGACAAGTGCCCCTGAGCATCCTTATATCGGCCTTAAATTAGGGATAACGTCTATTTTATCTGCTCTTTTATGGGTCGTGGCTTATTTGATTTTAAAGTCCTAGACGTCGTGACATCACGCCATAGTGCGCTTTGCGCACAACGGCGGATGGTGCCGTCAGAGAGGATCGAACTCTCGACCTCACCCTTACCAAGGGTGTGCTCTACCACTGAGCTACGACGGCACTTGCGCGCAAGATGCCACAGAGACGCCGGTCAATCAAGAGATGTGCATCCGATTTATCAAAAAAATTTCAGAGATGACAAGGAGTCACAAAAAAGGTTAAGGTTTTCTTGTACAAGCTATGAAACTGGATTTCAAAATGACAAGTAACCCCCTGGTGCATCCGATCTCAACCGATAATAATCATCCTTCTATTGCTCAAAGAAAAAAACTGGAAGAAGCGAGAAAACAACGCTTAACGAAAGCGTTGCGAAAAAATTTGCAGAAACGCAAAGAACAAATACGCGCACGGCGGGTGGAGAACACATGATAAAACACTCTCAGAAACTAAACGTATTCATTTTAGTTATAGGACTTCAATTCTTATTTTCATCAACGGTTGCCTTAGGGGATAAATCTCCAGCTCAGGAGAATACATCCATGAAACTTGATAGCCCCGTCTTTCATAATAATGGATTTATCCCCCCTCAATTTACAGCAGATGGGAAAGATGAGTCCCCTCCTCTCACTTGGAAAAATGTGCCAGAAAACACCCAGTCTTTAGCTCTTATTTGTGATGACCCAGATGCACCAAGCGGGCTTTGGGTCCATTGGATCCTCTATAACATTCCTCCAACCCTTGATCATATTGATGAAGGTGGACAAAACCTAACCTCAGATATCCTCTTTGGTAAAAACAGTTGGGGAAAACTGGCTTATACGGGGCCGAATCCACCAAATGAAGCTCACCATTATCATTTTACTCTTTATGCCTTAGATACGGTTTTAACTCTTAAGGCAGGTGCCACAAAAGATCAACTTACGAAGGCTATAAAAGGGCACATCAATGAAGAAGTCACCCTTACAGGCCTTTATGAACGAAAAAGTTAAGAGATTTGTGAGGAGATTAATCCAATGGTATCAATGCAATCTTATGATTTCTGATTCCAATGGCAACCTTGCCAGCTTTTAGGGCAAGGGCAGCATTTCCAAATATTTCTCGCCGCCATCCTTCGAGGGCGGGAACGTGAGGATCTGCGACACGCGCAATTGTTTCTAAATCTGCGCTGGTTGCAATTAATTTGGGAGCCACATGATATTTTTCGGCTT
>JAKBAL010000105.1 GCA_021809225.1 Pseudomonadota bacterium
GCAAAGCTTGTGGCTGACATTTTGACAACGGCAGGGGCTAATCGGATTTTAACTTTAGATCTTCATGCTGGTCAAATCCAAGGGTTCTTTAATATACCTGTGGATAATCTTTTTGCGACACCCCTTTTGGGAAAGGATATTCAAGAAAATTTGCCTGTTGAGGGGCTTCTTGTTGTTTCCCCCGATGTGGGCGGCGTTGTGAGAGCGCGTAGTCTTGCAAAAAGGCTTTCTTGCGGGCTTGCTCTCATTGATAAGCGACGCGAAAAGCCAGGTATTTCAGAAGTTATGAATGTTATTGGGGATGTAAAGGATTTACATTGCGTCATTACAGATGATATTATAGATTCTGCTGGAACGATCTGCAATGCAGCTCATGCCTTAATCGAATCAGGGGCGGCTTCTGTAAGAGCATATGTAACCCATGGCGTTTTTTCACCGCCAGCCTTGGAACGTATTGAAATGTCCGCTTTGAAAGAAGTGGTCGTGACAGATAGCATCCTAGCGACAAGTGAGGTTAAAAAGTGCCAAAAAATTCGGCAAATTTCACTTAGCCACTTGTTTGGAGAAGCTATCGATCGTATTAATCATGAAAAATCTGTTTCAATTTTGTTTGATTAAGAGATATAACAGGTAGCAGAAACGAAAATTTTGACATTGAGAAACATTTGAATTCTATTCTAGTTAAAGATTCAGGTTTTTTTGATATCCCTTATTAAGGAGTTTTATTTATGACAGCAGCATTTCAACTTGACGTTCAGCTACGAGAAGGCACAGGTAAAGGGGCATCTCGCGCCTTACGTCGTGGGGGGCGCATTCCTGCCGTTTTATATGGTGGAAAAGACTCACCCATTCATTTTTCTTTGGAGCCTATTAAATTACATAAAGAAATTCACCAGACTGGATTCATGTCAAAGGTTTTTGAATTCACCTTTGGTGGGAAAAAAGAGATTGCTCTTGCTAGAGCCGTTCAATTTCACCCTGTAACAGATTTGCCATTGCACTTGGATTTCCTTCGTGTTTCAAAGGATGGTAAAATTACAGTAGCGGTTCCCTTACGCTTTATTAATGAAGGCAACTCGCCTGGTATTAAACGGGGAGGTGTTTTAAATATTCTCCTTCATCACTTGGAAGTCGTTTCTGATATTGATCATATACCTTCCCATATTGATATTGATCTTACGAATCTTGAGATTCAAGATACAATCCACCTTGTTTCTTTAAAATTACCTGAAGGTGTGAAACCAGCCCACCCAGAACGGGATCATGATATTGCGAATATTGTCGCTCCAACCGTTATGAAAAAAACGGGAGGAGAAGAAGAGTCTTCTACTGAAACAACTGAAGGGGGAGAGGCGTAAACCTCTTCTAATCCTTGTAAACGGCGTTGTATAAAGAGCAAAGCAATGCCAGCTTTAAGCTTTTTGCCCCTTTCATCTTTAAATGCAACGTGGGTTAAGTTATGTATCTTTTCGTGGGGCTCGGCAATCCGGGACTGGAATACCAGTATAATCGCCACAATGTGGGGTTTATGTGTGTGGACGAGATAAGAAAAAGCTATGGATTTCCTTCTGATAAAACAAAGTTCTCGGGTTTTCTCACTGAAGGGGCTATAGATCACCAAAAGGTATATCTTTTTAAACCTTTGACTTATATGAATCGATCAGGACGAGCTGTAGCGGAAGCTGTGCGCTTTTTTAAAATTCCCTCTGATCATGTTATTGTTTTCCATGATGATTTAGATTTAGCCCCGGGAAGAGTGCGTATCAAACAAGGGGGAGGACATGGAGGTCACAATGGGCTTAAAGATTTAGATGCGCATATGGGTGTTGCTTATTGGCGAATACGAATTGGCATTGGCCGCCCTCTTCATAAGGGAGCTGTAACTTCTTATGTGCTTTCTAATTTTACTAAGGACGAGCAGGTATGGCTTTTACCTCTTCTGGCGGTATTAGCAGATGAGGTAAACCTCCTCTTTACGTCCAACCCTGAAGGTTATGTTGCAAAAGTGATGCAAATGCTTCCTCCTCTTCAACCCAAACTGGAGACATCCCATGGGATTTAAATGTGGTATTGTTGGCCTTCCTAACGTAGGTAAATCCACTCTTTTTAATGCGTTGACGGCCACAGCAGCTGCAGAAGCAGCTAATTATCCTTTCTGTACCATTGAACCAAATGTCGGGCGTGTGGGTGTTCCGGATAAAAGACTCGATGATCTTGCGTCGATCGCGGGCTCTGGTAAAATTATACCCACTCAGCTGGAATTTGTTGATATTGCTGGTCTTGTCCGAGGCGCAAGCCGAGGGGAGGGGCTTGGCAATAAGTTCTTAGGTCATATTCGAGAGGTTGATGCGATTGTACACGTTGTCAGATGCTTTGAAAATTCTGATATTACACATGTTGAAGGAGAAATTGATCCTTTAAGAGATATCGATGTGATTGAAACAGAACTTATGCTTGCAGATATGGAAAGTCTTGAAAAACGTCTGCCTGCTTTTGAAAAAAAAGTCCGTATAAAAGATCCTCAAGCCTTGCTTCACTTTCCCTTAATGGAAAGAGCTTTGGATCTTTTAAAGGAAGGAAAGCCTGCTCGATTTGTTCAATGTTCTTTTGAAGAAAAAGCGGCACTCCAGCATCTACAACTTATTACAACTAAACCTATATTATATGTTTGTAATGTGGCGGAAGATGACGTCTCAAGGGGCAATCATTTCACTAAACTCGTCAAAGCAAGGGCCGATCAAGAAGGAAGCCGTATGGCGATTACGTCCGCAGCCATTGAGGCTGATGTAGCCTCCCTTGATTCAGAAGAAGAAAAAAGAGAGTTTCTGCAAAGCTTGGGTCTTGATGAAACGGGTCTTACACGTGTGATTCGCGAGGGCTATGCTCTCTTAAATCTTATTACTTTCTTTACAATTGGTCCTAAAGAGGCCCATGCATGGACGGTAGAGCAGGGGGCAAAGGCTCCACAAGCGGCAGGCACCATTCACACGGATTTTGAACGAGGGTTTATCTGTGCTGAAACGAGTTCATTTGAAGATTACATTGCTTTTCAAGGAGAACAAGGTGTCAAAGCTGCAGGAAAATTGCGCCTTGAGGGCCGAGATTACCTAGTACAAGATGGGGATATTTTTCATTTTCGATTTAATGTGTAAGGGATGAGTCAATTTATTCATGTTCGAGGTGCGCGGGAACATAACCTTAAAAATATTGAGGTTAAAATTCCTCGTGACAAGTTGGTTGTGATTACGGGCCTCAGTGGATCTGGCAAATCTTCCCTCGCCTTTGATACCATTTACGCAGAAGGGCAACGACGCTACGTAGAAAGCTTATCAGCTTATGCTCGTCAGTTCTTACAGCTTATGCAAAAACCCGATGTAGATTCCATTGAAGGCTTGTCGCCTGCTATTTCCATTGAACAAAAGACTACTTCAAAAAATCCGCGTTCGACCGTAGGAACAGTCACTGAAATATATGATTATTTACGTCTTTTGTTCGCTCGTATCGGTATTCCTTATTCACCCGCCACAGGCCTTCCCATTCAAAGTCAGACAGTTTCAGAAATGGTAGATCGGTTAATGGCCCTTCCAGAAGGCACGCGTCTCTATCTGCTGGCTCCTATCGTCAGAGGTCGAAAAGGAGAATATAAAAAGGAAATCGCGGATTTACGGAAACAAGGATTTCAACGGCTTAAAGTTGATGGGATTCTCTATGAACTTGATGGAGTGCCTATCCTTAATAAAAAAGTTAAGCATGATATTGAAGTTGTTGTGGATCGTCTTGTCATTCGTTCGGACATAGGCCATCGCCTGCCGGATGCCATTGAGACATGTTTGAGACTTTCCGATGGACTTCTTTATGTTGAAAATACAGATACAGCAGAAATACACACCTTTTCTGCTAAATTTGCTTGTCCGATTTCTGGCTTTACCATTGATGAAATTGAACCTCGACTTTTTTCGTTTAATAGCCCTTTTGGAGCTTGTCCCGGATGCGATGGTTTGGGTGTAAAAATCGTCTTTGATCCTCATTTGATTATTCCCAATCCGCAGCTTTCATTGAAAGATGGTGCTGTTGCGCCTTGGGCAGGGGCTTTTTCTCATTATTATCTTCAAGCCTTAATGGCTGTCGTTGAGAAATATGGAGGAAGTTTGGAGGAGTCCTATGCTGCCCTTCCTCAACAAACAAAAGATATTATTTTGTATGGATCAAAAGGTGAGCTTGTTCCCACGACCTATAAAGATGAAGTTCGAACGTTCAAACAGAACAAGCCATTTGAGGGGGTAATCCCAACTTTGCTGCGACGCCAGCGTGAGAGAAAAGAACGATATGGACAACCGGAAGAAGTGGATCGATATCAAAGTACCTTGCCTTGTGAGGATTGCCAAGGATATCGCTTAAAACCAGAAGCGTTGGCTGTTAAAATTCAAGCACATCATATTGGCGCCGTGACCGAAATGTCTATTGCGCATACACAATCTTGGTTTTCTGCTTTGACAGAAAAAGTGACTCCAAAAGAAAGAGATATTGCAACCAGAATCTTAAAAGAGATTCAAGAGCGTCTGGAATTTTTAGTCAGTGTAGGACTTGGTTATCTTTCTCTTTCCCGGGCTTCTGGCACCTTGTCCGGAGGAGAAAGTCAACGTATTCGTCTTGCATCCCAAATTGGTTCTGGCCTTATGGGTGTTTTATATGTTCTGGATGAGCCATCAATTGGCCTTCATCAACGAGATAATGATCGATTGCTCGCAACGCTTATTCGTCTCCGCGATTTAGGAAATACAGTTCTTGTGGTTGAGCATGATGAAGATGCCATACGTGCAGCTGATTATGTTATTGATATGGGACCTGGCGCAGGGGCAAGGGGTGGGCATGTTGTAGCAGAAGGAACACCTGATGAAATTGTCGCAAATTCTGCAAGCCTTACTGGGCAATATCTGCGAGGAGTGCAAAAAGTTTTTCTTCCTTCTCAACGACGTAAGCCAAAAAAAGGCCAGGTTTTGAAAGTTGTAGGCGCACGATGCCATAATTTGCAGGATGTGACTGTTGATTTTCCTTTAGGCACCTTTATTTGTGTGACAGGTGTTTCGGGAGGAGGAAAGTCCTCCCTGATTATTGAAACTCTTTATAAGGGACTTGCACAACTTTTAAATGATAATTCTGCAGTTCCGGGCCCTCATGATCGGATTGAAGGGATTGATTTAATTAATAAAATTGTTGATATTGATCAGTCTCCAATTGGACGAACGCCGCGGTCAAATCCAGCAACTTATACGGGAGTCTTTACGCCCATTCGCGATTGGTTTGCAGCCCTTCCAGAGGCGAAGGCCCGTGGGTATGCTGCTGGACGGTTTTCCTTCAACGTTAAAGGGGGTCGCTGTGAGGCCTGCCAGGGAGATGGCGTCATTAAGATTGAAATGCACTTTTTACCCGATGTCTATGTGGAGTGTGATCAATGTCATGGCAAAAGATATAACCGAGAAACTCTTGATATTAAATACCGGGATAAATCCATTGCGGATGTTTTAGATATGACTGTTGATGAAGCACTTCTTTTTTTTGAAGCGATGCCTGCAATTAGGGAAAAGCTTTCAACTCTTTCCCAAGTGGGATTGGGATATATCCATGTGGGGCAAAGAGCGACGACCCTTTCAGGGGGCGAGGCACAACGAGTCAAGCTCTCGAAAGAACTTTCTCGTCGAGCGACAGGCAAGACTTTATATATATTAGATGAACCCACAACCGGCCTACACTTTGATGATGTCCGTAAGCTTCTCGAAGTTCTTCATGCCCTTGTGGATCAAGGAAATACCGTCATTGTTATTGAACATAACCTCGAAGTTATTAAAACAGCAGATTGGATTATTGATATTGGCCCTGAAGGAGGCGAAAAAGGGGGGCGTGTTGTGGCTACAGGGTCTCCTGAAGCGATTGCCACCGTGACAGAAAGTTATACGGGGTACTACTTGAAGCCGTATCTAGAAAAAAGTGTGACCCCATTTTGATGTTCATAGTGAAGGGGAGTGTAAAAGTTAAATAAAGTGAATTTAAGATTGGTTTTTAAATAAAACTCCCTATGTTATACACAGCAACAAAATGCCCAATTTGTTCAAATGTCTCGTCAAGAAAATTTTTCATTTAGATCACTAAAATTTTTTCTTTACTTTAAAAAATGATTTTAAATCAAAAAGTTAATTTTATGTGCCTAAAAATGCAGCAATTCAAACTAAGTCGAGATTTAGCCTTCGAAATTTTCTAACACTCTCCTCCTTTCCACAAAGTTATCCACAGAATGCGTGGATTATTTAATTTTTAGTTAATTTCGGGTGAAGTCTTAAGTTCGGTGGTTTGATAGTTTAAGGGCAAGCTTAAAGGATACGCTTTCTCTGCACTCACTCACCAGCGCCAGTTTGCAAGGATGCGTGCAAGTGAAAAAATCCGTAGGGTTTCATTTCGTATGTTTTCTTTACTAAAAATTAATTAAAATTTTATATGAATAGAAGGATTTTCACAGCAGCACTAGGCTTAACCAAGAGAAAAAATGAAGGCGCTTAAATCTCATCCACTCTCAAGGAAGATAACGTCATGAAAAAATTAGCTAGGTTAATAATATTATTTATTCTTTTGAATTCTTCTTGTGCTTTCGCAGATATCTTTACAGTAACCAACTTGAATGATAACGGTCCTTCGTCTTTACGTCAGGCTATTTTAGAGGCAAACGTTGCAGGAGCTCCCAAAGGAGTGGTAAATGATGTAACAAGTACTATTGCCATTCAAACGGCAGGCACTATTAACCTTCAAACCGAACTTCCTATGATTTTTAGTAATCTTACAATTCAACCAGTTCAGGGAGGAGGAGTTTTAACTCTGGATGGGACAAATCCTGGTGTTCGCCGCGGTCTTTTTGTCAGTGGACTTCCCAACTCTGCTTTTAGTCAAACTCCTCAGGCGATTAATGTAACGTTGACCAATTTGAATTTTCAAAACTTAACAGCAAAAGGAGGAGATGGTTCTGGAGGGGGAATGGGTGCGGGAGGAGCCTTATTTGTTAACCAAAATGCTCATGTCGTTCTGCGAAATACTAATTTTTCAAACAACAAAGCCGTTGGTGGAAAGGGAAGTAATTTAGAATTTCTGGGTGGTGGCGGCCTAGGTGGGAATGTGTCAGGGCGTGGAGGAGGTGGTATAGGAGGAAATAGTGTTGGCTATGCAGGAGGTGGCATTGGGGGTAACGGAGGAAGCGGAGATACTAGCGGCGGTGGAGGTTTTGGCTTTGGAAGTAATAGCAGTGCAAGTGGGGGTATTGGGCAAATTAATGTCAATCAAAATCTATTACCTGCAGGTGCTCAATATGATGTGATCACA
>JAKBAL010000106.1 GCA_021809225.1 Pseudomonadota bacterium
CCAACTAGGAGTCTATCATGTTAACATCATCAACTAAATCTTAAGGCCAAGCCTTGAGGGTCCACTAGTCAAACTAGTGGCTTTCCTGTCAGAGAGTAAAGTAAATAATGAAGAGTCATATAAATAACTCTAAATTTTCTTTTTTCTTTTTTTGTAAATCCACTATAAATTAAAAAGAAAAAATTTATTGCCTATTTTGTTATGTACTTACTCATTATGATGAATAGTAAACTAAGTATCTATCCTGAAAAACGCGTTAAGGAGGACACTTACTGCAAATTGACATAGTTATTAGAAATGAGGTATTTGTATAAAAATACTTTAGAGATAAGGTAGAGAAATCTAATAAACTTACGATAATGAACCTCCTGCGAAAGTGTTAAAGGTCGCTTGGGGCAATAACCGGGTTATTTTTACAAAATTTATGAAAAATTTCTCATTTTAACGACCATACATGAGCAAAGGAGATCCTCGACTTATGATTTTAACCCCCCAATACAAAAAGAGAGGTTTTTTTGACTTTCGCAGGAGATCTAATAAGACAGCACTATCTAAAATTATTAAACGAAGATATTTTTAATCAGCAATTACAAAGAATTCTTTTTTAACAAGCAAAAGAGATGCTGTTTATTTGTTTGTTTACTGGAAGGATCAAAATCTCAATGACCTTTTTGCTTCTCAATTAAAAGAATACTTAGATTTGGCAAGAGGGAGTTGAACTCTCTGGGTTGAGATGAAAAGTTTCCAATACTACGTCATTTTTCTTTCCCCTTTCTCAGACTTAGCCTATCGCTATACGTCGCTTGCGACAAAGCGCTGTTGCCAGAGGCAACACATAAGCGCACAACTTTCAATTGAAGAAATTAGCTGTCAAGACTAAATGCCACTTAAACACGTTTTAAGAGAGCTACAGAAACACAAAAAAATTATCTTGTAGAGGATTTTTCCCATCCAATACCTAAAAAGTGATTCTAGAGCATTTTAGAGGCATATTGTGAAAGAGTAATGATACTCTGTATAAGCTAGAGTAGTCTTCGTTTTGCTTGAGCTTCCTGAAAATCTCTCAAAATTTTTTCACCTAAGCCTATTCTGACGCCTGTAAACTCATCATATTCATCATAAAAAAAACTAGCAATTATTTTTGCGTTAGTTGCAAATTGATTAAGACTGTTAGTCCATGTTTTCAATGATGTTAAATGACCGTCTGTCTTAATGTGTATAAATGAAAAATGAATATCTTTTATATTTTTTTCATCGCATGAGGACACAATCTTATTGATTTTTCTCTCAATTTTTGAATCTTCAATATTTTTGTAATCTTTATTATTCCATACATCCAATCCCCTATCATTATTATTTACAAGAGCTATTGTAACCTTTACTTTGTCATTTTCAACATCTTCCAACTTAATGAAAGCAGCATATGCAGAGCCTACAATTAAAATGCCTAAGAAAATCCAGCCAAGGAATAGTAAGCTAAGCGTTTTCATTATAAATTCTCTCCTTTTTAATATAGTAAAATTGTATATTTGTCAAAATTATACCATGAAATAATCACTAATTTTTTCCTAATTGTCAATTGAATTCAATAAACCATAAACTTTCTTATGGGAACTATTAATGAGAAGAAACTTGTGAAAAATTTTATTCGTATTTGCTCACAAAGAAAGTCCTCTTATTTTAGAGATGCGCTGATACATTGCCTTCGGCAACGTACACTTGTCGCAAGCCATTACAACTCAAGCACTGGTTAAAAAGATTTTTTGCCAGATACAACCTCAAGTGAAAACGCTAAAAGGAATTGAAGGGTTAAGGATTACAAATAGTTTATTATACACGAAAATTTGAAGAAGGAAGCAAAAATAAAGGTATTAAACCATACAGGAGAGTTGTTGTCACCAGAGGCCATTTTGCTTGATTTATTTTTTCAAAGTGGGGAGAATAAAGTATCTTTAGTCTACTGAGTTATTGGTGGATAACCTTAATGAAGCCTTAAATGAGCTAGAAGTAAAGTGGTCTCTTACGCCTGAAGAAACGGATCTTGTAGCTAGAAAAGCAGGGGCAAATCAGCTTGGTTTTGCTATTTTATTAAAATTCTTTTGTTTGAAAGGAAAATTTCCAAAAAAGTATTAGGGCGTGTCATCAATTAAGCCAAATTAAGATAGCGACCAAATTAAATAGCGCCGAGAAAGTTCCGTGCTGTTTTATCGTAACGGGTCGCAATCGCACGATATTGCTTGAATTTTGCAAAGAAATTCTCAATCAAATGATGATCTTTGTAAATGTCTTTGTCATACTTTGCTGGATTGTTACGGTTTGACCGCGGGGGAATCACAGCTGTACATCCTTTCTCATTCAATTTATCTCTCATTCGTTCATCGGCATCATACGCTTTATCAGCAAGCAACCGCATCTGCTTCGGTTATTTCATCTATCAAAGCATCCGAGCCCTCTAAATCATTAGCTTGTCCCGGTGTCAGATGAAACCCCGTTGGATTGCCCAACCCATCACACGTGGCATGGATTTTTGTGCTTAAGCCTCCCTTGCTTCAACCTATGACTTAGTCGACAATGGCATCTTTTTTTTAGCACCAGCACTATGCTGATGCGCTCTTACAATCGTTGAATCAATCATAGCATATTCATTGTCCGCATCTTCTGCAAAAACCTTAAAGACTTTTTTCCATACACCTTTTTGACTCCACCTCGTGTGACGTGTATGAATGATCCTAAAATCTCCGAAGCGTTCAGGAAGATCTCTCCAAGAAATGCCTGCTCTGTACCGATATAGGACAGCTTCTACAAATAGCCGGTTACCTTGAGCTGTAACCCCTGCTATTCCTTCTCGGCCTGGCAATATATCTTTGATTCGATCTCATTGATCATCCCGAAGGGCATATCGACGCATTGAGAAAAAACTCCTCTACAATTTTTCTCAATTCTTAACAAGCTTACACTATATTCTCTACTTAATTGATGACATGCCCTAATACATTTAAGGAAATATTAGCCATTCATGCAGACAGCATCCAAAATAAAGGGGGCAATTACCTGTTTGAATCGTCTTGGAAGAAGCCTTACACAGATCGTGGAATTCGTAAAATCCTTGCGCAATACACACAAGCAGCTGGTATGGACCACTCTATCTCCCCTCATAAGCTAAGACATTTCTTATTTACATGGCTTAAAAAGCAAAGAATTGAAGATGCCCTTATACAGCCATATTCTGGGCATGAAAGCCGTCAATCCCTTGAAATATATTCAAAATTATCTATCGGAGATGCTCAAAAAGAGTACGATACCGTCATTGGAAAATTTCCTGTTTAGATCAAATGATCCCTAAAGGCACGCTCCCTCACACTGGGCCTAAAGGAGCAAAAAGAAGAAGAGGGTTAAGAGAAAGAGCCTGAAAACCATAATGTTGATAGAATTTCTGCGCTTTTTCGTGCTTAGCATCAATCACCATACCATAAATGCCCATACTCTCTCCCGCAAGTGAGGCGCGATATAGCGCATCAATCAGAAGAATCTCTCCATATCCCTTAGATTGCTGTTTTTTATCAACGGCAAGGCGCGCGAGACGGGCAACAGGAACCGGCCGTTTAGGAAGTTTTTTAAGAATGCTATGGGGAAGTTCATTAACATTGATAGCGCCTGAGCAGAGTGTATAATACCCTAATATTTTATAATCTTCTGCCTTCCTGATAATAAAAGTACGCGCCAATTCGCGGCGCATATCTTGTTGAGCGAAATGACTTAAGTAGAGATTAAGAGCTTCCTCTCCACAATCAAAATCAATTCTGTTATGAATTTCCTCTAATGACTCAAACTTTAGAGCCATTTTTATTAATTTCTTTATAGCGTTTGATTGCTTTTGAAAGGTTTGAGCTCACTGCAGGAGGGCGCTCAAGGAGCTGAAAAAAACGTATCTGTTCTTGAGGCGTAAGAGATAAGGTTTGAGATTCCGATAAAAGTTTGTATGCTCCTTCTAAAGCCTGAGAGATCGCAAAATGACTAAGGGTATCTCCTTCAAGCTCTGCGGCTCTTTGGAGAACATTCTTGGAGAGCTCAGAAATACGGATATTAAGATGAGATGTTTTAATGGATTCAGTTTGGATATTCAATTACTTCTTTCATCTTAAATGTATAGACAATGTCTTTACTTGTCAAGAAAAAAAGAATGTATAGGGCTTCCAAGCCCAAATTCGCATTAAAGCTCTAGATCAAGAATTAAGGCCAGCTTTTGAGAAATGGTATCCAAGCTGAAACAAGAGAATTCCCTGTCTCTTCCTTTAGCTGCATGAGAAACCCACACTTTTAGATGCTCTCGTTCTATTAAGAGTCGTGGCCAAAATAAAAATTGAGGGCAGCACTCTTGTTGTTTCTTAGCCCTGTATTAAGTTTGTTCAATACAGCATTACCATTATTACAAATGTTAATGTGTGGTGCAAAGTCCTGAAAACTACTTTTAAAAATTCTAGCAAGAGGCCCGTTTATGTAACTTCCATGACTTGTGTGCTTCGTCATTTTTTCACTTATTTCCTTTAGGATTTCTTTTGTTAATGTGATGTGGTGATCTGTTTGTATCTCCTCAATCTCTATTGACAATTCTCCGCCTCCGTATAGTTCAAAAGACTCCATATATTCAACTGTATCTTTAGCAATGTCCTTGATTGTTCCACGGAGGAAAACAGGATTACCTTCTTCCATAAAGTGCTCAAGATTGTCAAACCGTATAGAGATTTTTTTTGTGATATTGGGATTAAGAAAATCAGAATCGTAATTAAGATCTATTGGTGCGCTTTTATGAGAATATACACTCCACGCTGAAGTGCCAATTAATATTACATATATAAAAAAACATGTAAAATATATTTTCATTATTATTTTTTCTATTTTTTTCATTTTATACGCTCCTTGCAGTTATTAAGTCGAAATGAAAAAAACACATAATAAAGCTAACGCTAAAATAATAGAGTATTAAAAAATAAAAAACAACCCGGATTAATCTAAGTTCTCCTTTCTTATTCTAAAAATTTACATAAGCGACCTCGTGTCGCCGTCCATCACACCTTGGGACTAAACACTCTGTATTGCTTCAACTTTGCAAAGAAATTTTCAATCAATACCCGTGATTTATAGAAGTCCTTATCATAATCAATTGGATTGACTTGGTTCTTTTTTGAGGGAATGACAGTAAGACATCCCTTCTCTTTCAACTTGTCTCTCATTCGTTCATCAGCATCATATGCCTTATCAGCAAGCGTTGCGTCTGCTTTTGTCAATGTATCCATCAAATCATCTGAGCCATTTAAATCATGGTGCTGCCCAGGGGTGAGATGAAATTCTGTTGGATTTCCTAAAGCATCACATGTGGTATGAATTTTGGTACTTAGTCCTCCCTTGCTTCTTCCAATTGCTTGATCTTCAGACAAATCTTTTTTTTGCACCAGCACTATGCTGATGAGCTCGCACAATGGTTGAGTCAATCATTGAATATTCGTTATCAGCATCTTCAGCTAACATCTCAAAAACTTTTCTCCATACGCCACTCTTGCTCCAGCGTGTATGACGGGTGTGAATCACTTTGAAATATCCAAAGCGTTCAGGAAGATCTCGCCAGGGAATCTCAGCTCGGTAGCGGTATAAAACGACATCAATAAAAAGACGATTATTTTTGACTGTAACGCCAACATAATTCTTTCTTCCAGGAAGAAAATCCTTGATTCAATCCCACTGATCATCGCGTAAAGCGTAACGGCGCATAGAGAAAATTATCCTTAAACTTTTCTCAAATTCATCGTATTCAATTGTTACATGTCAATCAATTGATGACACACCCTACATGCTTTAATTCCCAACCAGGAATTCATGGTGACCTATTTTTCCTCTCTTAACAGCAAGATTAAGAGACTCTTCTTAATTATTTTCAATATCGCCTTCCGTATCCTTTTTTTCCATCACAAGTATGTCACAGATAGAAATACAATTTCCACCTAGATAATTTTTATAATTAGAAAATTGACTAATATGCCCTCTTTTACGTAGCTCCTCTAATATTTTATTTTCTAGTGACTGCTTCTCAATATTATTTAAGTGACTAGAGAAAAGTATACTTAAATATTTAGAGGAAAGTGTTTCAGAATCTATGCTGAAATCAAGGCTGTCTTCAACATCGCTGGCTCCAGGTGTAATAATAGTATATTTTATCTCATTAGCCTTAGGCTCTAAATATATATTATCACGATCTGGCTGAGGGGGATTTTCATCAATCTCACTCAACAAGGAAATTGTATGATATTTTATACG
The DNA here is from genome assembly GCA_021809225.1 of Pseudomonadota bacterium. The sequence continues at coordinate 6,310 of JAKBAL010000106.1, forward strand.
CTCCTTAAATGAAAAGCCATGACTTTCCAGTGCTTCCCGTTGATCTTTTATACTATTAGAATTATCAGCCCAAACTAAGAAAAGACCATTAGCTTTTAAAAGGTTTTTAACGTTTGGGAATGCCTTCGCTCGTTCATAGTTCTTACAGTCAGTTTCCGAACTGGTGATACACTCAAAAACAACCACATCAAATTGGCCAATATATTTCTCAGGTAACGGGTTAATATCGGTGTTCATAAATAAATCAGGATCACCACAAAGGTCAACCTTATAAATATTATTTTTGTAATTGCCATTGTAACGGTTTGCCCCAAAAACCATAACAAGTTCTTTTGAGTCTGCATCGCATTGGGCTTTAAAATTTGCAAAATCTCTCTTTTCTACTGCACGAGATTTAAAATCATCATCATTGCTCTCATATTCGTTAGGCTCCTTGTGTTTGAACTCCGGGGAAGAATGCGGGGAAACATGCCCCATTTCGTCATCAGTTTTCATCGCCCATGTTCCATATGCTCCCCAAAGCAAAGCTATAAACACTAAAAGCGATTTTTTTAAAACGTTCATAAATTCTCCTTCTCTTTTTTATTTATTCATATATTTTGTCTAAATAATTATTATTTTCTGAATACACCGCTAGACTTCCTTGTTGAACAGACCGCACTATACTTTCTTTATTGATATTAGTGAGAAGCTTTCTAAATAAGTGACATTTAATAAAATACTCAAGTAAGGATGAAGAGCAGCCACTATTACTGGTTTCTTTTTCATAAAAAATTTTTGGCTTTAGGACAACTTATATGTATGAGCAGACGGTAATGACCCCAGATAAAATGGGCTTGAAGAACTAGAATCTCTGCATTTTCGTTTGGAATGTTCTTCTTAGAGAAAGGATAAGAGACAAAGTAAAATACGCAAGTCTCCTTAGGAGTTAAAAGACCAAACCTTTTTCTAAACTTTTTGATGAGCCATTCAGAAAATGAGAATAAAGTCTCCTGATAATTTTCATCTCTCGTAATCCGCTGGTGCTCATAGAT
>JAKBAL010000107.1 GCA_021809225.1 Pseudomonadota bacterium
AATCATGCTTAAGCAATCTAATCGGACTATGCTCAGCAAGGAGAATCTTCCTCTTAAAGGCATTGCTTGGTTCGTGATATATCGGTTTCTTGCCAACTGTCCTTCTTGCCGCATTAACAACCCTTATCCAGTCTGGTTTAACACACTCAAACCTTGTAACTCTTATACCTCTCTTTGGTGGCTCAATCTTATCCATCTGTTCAAACGCTTCTTTAAATGTTGTCATCGTTATTCTTTTTAAAACAATCTTCGCATTTTCCTTGACACTTCTCTATCTTGTCTTCTTTACTATGTACAAGGCAGACATCTTTAGCAAATCTCCCTGTTACATATTCGCAATCAATCTTTATTTTCATTTCCTAACCTCCGTTTAAAATCTTCCAATATGGCAACCAACTCATCTATATCATCAAAAGCCCATCGGTCTGTTTTAATCGTGTAAAAATAGCCTCCATCAGTCCCTTTCTCTGGGCAATTTTCCGTACTGATAACTAACCTCTGCACATCGTACTTGTCTCTCTCCACATCGTTATTATCTGGCTCCTGTGCGTAGGTAATAGTCATCTCTTCTATTGCCACATTGCAGTCTCTTGGATATGGTGCGTTAATTATCTTTTGGCTCATCCTACACCTCCTCTGGCCTTGTCATTACCATATAGTATTTAACTCCATCTACATCTATCCACCATCCGCTACCAGAGAAACCCACTCTTGTCTTACCTGTGTAGGATTTCATAATGGTGAACTTTCCTATCTCCATTGTTCCGTTTTGTAGGATAACGGCACACTCGTCACCTTCCTCTGGGACTCCGTGTTCTATTTTATTCCATTGTAGTTTTGTCATAGTTTTGCAAGTTGTTTATTGAGTTTGCGAAGTTCCTTTTTTCTCCTGTAGTTTCTTAACTCCATTATGCTAAGTAAAATATAATCCCTTCGCTTACGGTTTAACGCTTTTAAAGCATCTTCTTTATTATAGTAATGCGATGCAAAACAAGCATAACTTGGCTTTAACTCATATCGCCTTCCAACATTCCATACTTCTTGTCCTTGTGTATTTATAAAATACATTATACCATAGAGTTTATAAGCCTCTTTCCTAAACTTCTTTAAGTAGTATGTGTTCATTTTTCTCCCATTTTTCAAAGTAAAACTCTCCATCCCAAGGATGATAAGTGAGCATTCCGTATTTCATAGCCAGCTTAACTTGAAACGGTGCTCTGCAAGTGTCTTGAAGCGTATTCAATAAATGCGACCTAAACTGCTTCAAGCTCATTGTGCCTTTATAGAAGTTACAAGCTCTACAAGATGGCATATAGTTATCTAAAGTATCATCCACCTCTTTTTGTTGCACAGATGCAGAATAAACACTTTCAAGATGATCTACTTGCATATCCTTGTATTCAAGTTCGCAACCGCAATAAGCACATTTACCATAGAATTTATTATACACCTGCTGTCTAATTCGTTTGGGTATTGATTTTCTACTCATTCTCAATCCTCTTTAGGTGAAACAATCGGCATCCAATGAGTAATATTGAAATCTGGTATTGTCGCAAACCCATTCTTATCAGTTAGCACCTCATTTCTGTCGGTTCTGTGACAAAAGATGTAGTCTATCTCTGGGTCATCTTTATAATGGCAAGCTACCATCACCGTTTCTTCATACTCTGGCAGACTATCCTCTACCTTAATCCAATCTTCTGCTTTCATCTCGCATTGCTTGTTTAAAATTCCCGACATAATCGTATAGTGGAAAATTGCCTTGCCCATCTTTGAAATTCCGCATCCATTCTGCCGCTTTCTCAATCATCTCCCTCTTTGTCCTCTCTGCGGTCTTTTCAACAATGTAAAGCATTGCTTTACCATCGTTATCACATCTTAGCAAAGGGTTGTCTTTATCATCTATTGCTCTGATGTCTTTCAAGATTTCTTCTTTAGTCATTTTTCAATCCTCCCACATTTTGTGCATTGTCGCCATCTAAATTCAAGATGAAAACTTGGTTTATAATCGTGGATACACCATAATTGTTTCCACCATTCTTTAATTGCTAATATCCAATCTCCAATCATCACTTCTCATTTTTAAGTTTATCAACAAGGGCTGTGGCATATATCACCGCAGCTTTAGTAATTATATTAGACATGTCAGAAATACCATTATTTGGGTCTTTCTTAAACTCTCCAACAAGGAAGCTGTTATTCATCATCCCCTGCATTGCCATCCCTGCGTACTGATGTTTAAGCCTCTCCCAATAGTCGGGTTCATCTTTAGGCAAAGATTTTTCCTTAACATCAATCAAACCTTCTGTAATATTTTCAAAATCAAGATGTTCTTCTTTGTAAGGAAATCCATTTTCTAAACATTCATAGCATACAGATGGGGTATAATTGGGGCTATACCTCGTCACCTTGTTTACCTCCACTATCTCTCCCGTTGCTTTTACTCTTGCTTTCATTACTTATTTTCCAAATATTCTGGGTTAAACACTCCGTCTACTATCATTCTGCGAATCTTCTCAATCAAGATGTCATACAAGTCGTCACCAGCTCTAATCAGCATAACTTTTCTTTTGGTGGTTGCAAGTTCTATTAACCTATGCAGAGACCAGGCTACGATATGCCCTCTGTGTGACTCACCTTCTAAATAATCTATCGGTCTTAGCATATAAGTCTCTGCATCATAAGTGCAATGAGCGACCTCATCCCAAGCGAGTTCTTTCATCCATACCATATCCGCAGTCTCCTTCTTGAGGCCTAATGCAAGCAACTTTTCACTTTGAGAGCGAGAAGTGCAGATTTGAGATTTAAATTCCATAATCCTTATCTTTAAATGTTTTAAACTTTAAATGCCTATAACAATCTGCACATATTAACCTATTATTAACATTAAAGCCTTCCTCTTTTGGATTAAAGTGCTTATTACATATAGGACAAACTACTAACCTGTATTTCTTGCTCATAACTAAATCAATTTAAGTTCAACTTCTCTTGGGCTGTTCTCAAAGGTTACTTCGGGAAACAACTTATAGTCCAAGTGATAATCCTCTCCATCAGTAAAGAATGATGTCCAACACCCACATTCATCAAGTAATAAAGGCTTGTCACTATGTAGTTGTAAATCTCCATTGTCACTTCTGCTTATCCACATCTTCATAACTACTCCTCCTTAATCCTTAACTCAGTTCCGAACATCATTGCACAGGTAGCTAATCTGCTCTGGTCACTCTTTGAATTGGCAACATATCCAACATTAAATACAATCTCGTTAGGCCTAATTCTTTCTGGCAGCACTCTTGGATTTACCAACTCAGTAAACCTTTTAAGCAGTGGCTCACTCTGTGTTCCTTCGTACCTAAACCAATAGACAGGTCTTGGCGGTATTTTCTCAATCTCTTGCTGTCTCGGCATAACATAATACGGTCCCGATTCAAGCACATAACAAGGCACTCCCAGTTTATCACTCAACCTCTGCGCTTCTTTAAAAGCTGTATCAAAATCTTCGTGTTTTACAGCAGGAGTTTCCTTACCCTCTGCATAAACCATAAAAAAGGTATTCATATCTATTAATTAGAGTTTATTAACATTAACCAATGGCGTTTTTACTCGGAAGTAAGCCGGTTTCTTTTTCATGATAAAATCCAGCAGTTCTCTTGCGTCTGCCTCGTTTGGCACTTCCATACCGTAGTTAATCCTTCCTGTATTGAATACCAGGAACCATCTATCATCTTTCGGAGTAATAGCCACTGTGACTATTCTGCTCATGTTAATTAGTCCGTTCATAATCTTCAAATTTTTCGCATTTACTAAAAATAAATCTGTTATTAACCCATCTCTGCAATCGCTTGTACCTCTTATCGCAATGCTCTTTGTCATAGATCATGATATACGCCCAATAACCCATTTTCCTGAGGGTATATACTCTTTCAAGGTCTTGCTCAAAAGTGGTATCAAAATTGACGATGGTATAAACAATACTGTTTCTTGGTTTTATCTTCTTTTTGCTCAAGCGGGCAAACTCTTCCAATTTCGGGAGGATGATATCCTTATCCTCGTATCTATCCCAAGCGAAATGAATTTCCCGCATTTTGATTTTGTTGAGTAGTTCAATCTTCTCCGGTGTCATCAGCCTTATGTCCAACCCCTGGTTAAAATCCACATAAGCCTTACTATCCGCAAGCTGAGTAAGCAAATCCTTCCAATCTTTACAAGCAAGGATATTAGGGTCGCACAGGACGATGTTTTTTTGCCCCCTCCAGAATTGATTCAAGTTTGCCACTTTATAGCTCTTTTTACCCTCTTTCTTCCCTACGATACAGAAGTTACATCCTCTAGGGCAACCTCTACTTAAAAAGCCGTATGCGGTATCTGTGATATTGTAGAGAGAATAGTCAGGGTAGATATTTTCAATCTCCGGCGGAAGTTTCAAGTTCTCGCTTTTGTCAAACACCTCTTTGCCGTCTTTTAGGCTGATGGCGTATCCGGTTCCTCCTCTTATAACCACATCTGCATTTATCTCGTAGTCATAGTCCGGAGTGAAAGAGAAAACCTTGCTAACATAGACAACATCATACCTTTCCCAGAAGGGGCTATACCATTCTACCGTATCTCCTAGTGACTTGCAGTATGCTGAGATTTTCATCAGTGCGATATTCGGGAAGTTCCGGCCATCAACATCTATAAGTCCAACTCTCATTTTAATTTAAAATAATTCCTAATTGCTTGATATACATCTAATTGCCCCCCCCATAAGTCTATTTGGGTTTTTACCTTATAGTCTTCGTAGCTATCGCAGAAGAAGTTATGGTAAAACATGTGATAGGCATCTGAAAAATTTTTTTTGGAGCCACTATTCGGGTGGGTATCTAAGAATATCTGTGCTGATTTTAAGAGTACTTGGAGTAGTTTTGGATATTTTTTAAACTCCTCTCTATTATTGGTAGACATCGGGCATCCTATACATCCCAATCTGCGTTTTACTTGGAACTTGCCTTGCTCATCATAGTAGAGTGGATGGCATTGGATATTTCTCTCTTTAATGAATCTTTCCACATCCTTATCTGTCCAATCCAAAATAGGGAGATAAACCTTTACTCTTTCCTTCTTGCTATAAACTCTGCATATCTCCGGTTCGTGATACCTCTTTGCCCTCGCAGAGGATTCTGCTCTTCTCACACCTTGGATAGCTCTATTGAGAACCTTGTACTCTTTAAGTTCGGAGCAACAGAATCTTGCTCTTCGTGTCGGCCATCCTTTAGCCCTTATGATTTGAGAGAAACTCCTCTTTGGTTGCAATATCTCAACACTCTTACTCTTGCAGTGCCGGATAGTACCAGGGGGATCAATAGTAGTGTTTTTATAGATAGCCCTAAAAGGAATGCCGGCCATCTTCGCTAACTCTAAAATCACATCCGAGTCTTTACCTCCGGAGTAAGAGAGTTCTATCTCTTCGTCTTGGGGAATAGACTGTAGTAATTTTACAGCTCGCTCAACCTTTCGGTCATAATCATCAGCGTATATTACTTCCATATCATTCGGCTATAAATCCGTTCTTGATCGCCGTACTCTTCTCCATCCAAACTATCTCTCCTCTGCCTATCTTCACTCTGAGAATCTCCAGCTTCTTCCGTTTGATTTTCTCCATATCCATAAACTTGGTTGTATTAGCATCTACCCATACCGGAATGGTCTTCTTCTGCTCTTCCAACTCCTTCGCTTGCCTTAGAGCCTCTTCAGCTCTCTCCTTATACATTCTTGTACTTGAGAATCCTTCGGTCAAGTACTGTACTCCTTCCAATTCTTCCATATCTTACTCTTTTATCCATTCAACCATAATCTTGTGCAGACTGAATATCGCATCGGTAATCAGTATGCATAGTTTCCATAGCGGGTAGGTTAAAGTCATTACCAGGATGTATACTATTGTTCGCATTCGTTTTCAGCCTTCCATTTTTCCAAGCGGTCCCCATAACCCTCAGCTATGAGGATATCCTCACACTCCTCTTGGAGCAACTCTTGCATCAGCTTCGCTCCGGCTTTTGCTCCCTCCTTGAAAATCTTTCTCTCTTCGCCTGTGTAACCACAATTTTCGAGCATTTGCTTAACTCCAGCTTTTGCTTTTTCGCTAAATTTTTTCTCAATCTCGTCCATAATTTTTGCAATCTGTTTTTTCGTTTAAAATAAATCTCGTTTCCGCGTATTTACATTCCCCCAATATAGGCTCTCCCTTAACTGAGAGGAACTCATTTTCCACTACCTTGCAATGTCTGCAAGTGCGATGCGTATTCGTTGGGACAACCTTTGATACTCTTGCCATTACTTCCTGAAACTCTCTATTGAGTAGAACATCTTGGCATAGCTGTTAAGGCGGTCAATAATTCGGTCATCGTACTTCTGCCTTAGCTCATCCATCGTCTCGATATTGGTGGTGATTATCGTTATCAACCCCTTCTCGTATCTGTCATGGAGAAGTTTCGCCATCGGCTTGGTTACTGTACCGAAATCCTTGAATACATCCTCCTCCATTCCCAGGTCATCGATGAAGAGAATCTTGCATACGGGCTGTAAGGGCTCATTGAATCTTTTGACCATCTTCTCTCCGGTGTAGATATCCCATTTCTCTCCATCTTCCCGGAACCGGTAATAATCTCCGATGTACTTGGCTGAAATCTGCATCGTATAGCCGAAGTAGGAGGTGGAGTTAAACAGGCTCTGCAATGTTGCAGTAATGGTTGTCTTTCCAATGCCCGTAGGGCCGCCTAAAATCAATCCTCTCTTCGTAGATGATGAGTTACATAACCAATGGGCTAATCCTTTAAATTTCGGCTCAAAAAAGGCCATATCTTTAGGATGTTGCCCCGTTCGTTTGATAACCTCTCCGATATAGTGGCCTTTTAACCTCTGAAAGACCACTTCTGTCTTCTCCGGACTAAAAATCGGAGATAGTCGGATAGCTTCTGTTAGGGTTTCGGTATTGTGAGTGGTCAGTAGTTGGCCAACTCTTTGCACTTTGCTGTCTTGTTTCATTTCTCTGGATTATTTCATCGTTCCATGATTGATTGTTCAGATAGGTGAGGGGGTCCTTTCGGTAGGTCTTGTCCGGAGTGCTATCCACATAGGCTTGGAGAGTTGCGAAGATTTTCTCCTTATCCGCTTTAGAGAGTTTCAAAAACTTGGCTCTAACCTTGACCTTATTGTTTTTCTTATCGTACATCTCCCAAAATCTCTCAAACTCCTTTTCGACTTC
>JAKBAL010000108.1 GCA_021809225.1 Pseudomonadota bacterium
TCCTCAAGAAGAGCAGAAGGTAACTCTTTCCTATAAACTTCCTTCCCTTGGGAAGAGGAGGTAGGGTTACTATTCAAAACTTTCTTGCTTTGTATTATTGAAAAATTTATACATTTTTTGACGATATTAATTTTGAAGAGATTATAATTTAATGTTTATAAAAAAAATTTTCCTCATTATTTATTGTTTATTTTCTCTTTCCTCGGTAAATGCATCAGGTCATAGGGAGGAAATCTTTGAGGCGCGACAATTAAACCTGAAGCTTTCCTCAAAGCAATATCATGACTTTAAGAAAATTAAAAAATCATATTATGGAGAATCAGTTTTCAAAGAACTCAACGGTTCTCAAAGAAAAATAGCTCATTTTTATGAAATTATTAGGCCAGATCAAACAGTTATTTATCTACTTGGCACTGCCCATGACTTGCCATTTGACGTGTTGCCAGAGTCAGTAAGAGAACGAATCCAGCATGCCCCAAATATTTATGTAGAATCAGAAATGATAGCCTATTTAGCTTTTTTTCAAGCTTCAAGCCAGCCTTTATCAGGTTTTTCAAATGAGGAGGAAGACGCTATTAATACACACTTAACCCCTTGTCTCAATCTATTTCATTCCGGATTAAAAGCAACTAATTTAAAGTTAGAAGACATATACTCAGCATTTTTAGGTTTTGATTGCCTCCTAGGAATGGATAGCGAAATCATCATGTTATCTTTGGCTCTCGGAAAGCCTGTGTTGATGCTTGATGACCGCATTGATCTTTTTGAAACAAACTTAAATTTAGAAAAGCTTATGATGGAAGATGATATTAAATCTTTAGAAGATTCTAAAGCAAATGATGAAGAATACCAAGCTACTCTTTCAAAACGTGACCTTCTCCAAAATCATAGAAACGTTTTTTTGGAAAAATCTATTAAAGAAAATATAACTGAGATTGAGAATCCAGACAAGATCCAAGACACTATAAAATCATCCATGGAAAGTTACGCTCAATTCGATGCTAATGATGTGGATAGTATTGAAAAAGATGCTGATAGTGGCCATTATAAGGTAAGTATAAGAAACATGAGATGGGATAGGATATTAAAAACCGTTCCTTCACAAAGTGTTATTGGTGTAGGGTATGGACATATTCCAGATCTCTTTACAATCTGGCAAAAAGAAAAATGTTTAATAAAAAAAGTCCGTGAAGATTGAATAAATAATAAGATAATATAAAAATCCATAAATAAAAAATATTTTATCTTTATATATTATTTCTATGCAGCAAAATATAAAAAATATTCTCTTCATACTGACTGGAACAACGATGGTGTGGGTCTTTTCAGTTGTTCTATTGGGCAAGATGTTCAACAAAATAAGTTTTGTACAAACCAGGATTTAATCAAAAGAGCCTTTTCAAGGTCAGACATTATCCCAGAAATTGAATTTCCCTTGACAATGGAGGGTTGAATACGGTATCTGGAGAACGCTTACGTGGGGGTGTAGCTCAGTTGGTTAGAGCGCCGGCCTGTCACGCCGGAGGTCGCGGGTTCGAGTCCCGTCACTCCCGCCACGTATGATCATCGTTTGCGTCAAAATCGCGATAATCTTCAACTGCTTTGATCGCACCAAAATCTCTCCAAAAGAAAGCAACAGTGGATCTACCCATATTTTAGGAGTATTGGGAACCTATTGTTGAAGATAAAATTATTGTAAGTTGATTATTTTCCGTTCACCAACCCTTATAAATAGCGCAGAGAAAAGGTCCCTTTATAGCGACTATAAAAAAATATATTCCCGAATGGTACAGTATTCGGCAAAGTGCCCCTGCTTTTGTCCACGCAATTTTTTCATTCTTCTGAATGTGGAGAAAGCATCATAAAGAACAGGCAGACCTTGGACTACTGACCGTCATGATGCATCTCTTCCAAATGTCTACGCTAAAAGTTCATCCTTTATTTTATTAAAGGGGCTGGTATCATGAAATAATTCATTTCTTATGATCAGCCCCCCCTGAAAGGTCATCAGTGCTGCGCCAGAAACTTTTCCAACAGGCACGGGGCACGCTAAATCATAAACGACTAAGGCCTGATCTCCCTCACCAAACTTTTCACGTAGGGTAAGAATATTAAAAAAAGAAGTGAAGTTCTTTGCAGCCTCAAGATAAGCTTCCTTTCCCTGTAGTTTTGCGTGTGGTGTGATAAGTTGAACGTCAGGATGTAGATACTTTTCCATGACCCCAACGTTTTTCTCTCCAAATGCTGTGTAAAAAGCTTTGGCTATGGCCACATTATTTTGACTCATCATTATCTCCTTCTGAATCGTGTTGACATTTCATATTGGATGCAGCAAACTATACCCAATATGAAATGAAAATAGTAAGCTATATCTAATATGTCAAGTCATAAAAAAAGGACTTATAATTCCGAAACAAGACAAGCACGAGCGTTGCAAACACGTGTTCGCATTCTTGAATCTGCCAAAAAGCTTTTGTCGTCCGAAGATATTGAGAACGTAACGATTGAAAAAATCGCACAAACGGCAAACGTTTCGATGCCCACCATTTATGCACTCTTTCAATCCAAACGTGGCATTTTACGAGCTATCATCGACAACGCCCTTCCCGCTGATCAATTTGAAGCGCTTGCAAGAGAGGCTAAGCAGACAGACTCAGCAAAAGAACATTTGATGATAAGCGCTAAAATGGCACGTCAAATATATGACGCAGAGAGGGTACAAATGGAAGCATTTTGGGGTGCTTCAATTGGAACCCCGGAATTCAAAGAGCTTGAAAGAGAGAGGGAGCAGCGGCGTTATAAACGGCAAGAAGAGAGCGTCAAAATGATGGTGAAAGAGAAATCTCTCGCAAAAGGGCTCACCATACTTCAAGCGCGAGATATTCTATGGGCCTTCACAGGCCGGGATATGTATCGCATGTTCGTTGTTGAGCAAGGTTGGTCATCGGAAGACTACGAGAACTGGCTCGCCCAATTGCTTGTAAAAACCCTACTTGAGTCCGATCCGTAAAAAATTTAGGCACAGAGCCACCTTGCATTTTATTCTAAAAAAAGAGGAAAGCCTAAGCTTTCCTCCGTATTACAATGAACCAAAATGAGCTTTAATCTTTAAACTATTACCAGCCAAAGAAGTTCAACAAACCACCCTTTGCCGGAGGTTTACCAGTATCTTGCGGCTTATCGGGATCTTGAGGCTTATCGGGATCTTGAGAGTTACCGATCATCGTCCATTCATCACTATCATCATCATCTAAGTTGGTCACTTGAGATGTGGGGCTCATCGCCTGTTGACGCAAACCATCGTTCCCCAGTTGCTGGTTATAAAATTCTTGAAAGGCCTTTATGTCGGGCACTTGATGTGCAAGGGGCGTAGCCAGATGAAGCACGGGAGGGTTACTTAGTTGCTCATAAAAATCTTGAAGGCTAGGGTCAGGCATTTCGCTCAACAGTCTTTGAACGTGATCATAAGAATCCGTTATAAGAGGACTATTGTCCCCCCCTATCGGAAAACTCTGAAGCGCGTAGCTTGATTGAGGCTGTAAAGAGATAACCTGCGGACTGGAGGTTAGAGGCGAAACGTAATCATCACTACCATTCCCATCTATTCCTGCAGCATAAGGATAATGACTGGCTGGCGATAAGGACGGCGCGTTCAAAATAGCTAACAAGGTCTGCACTCCCTGATAAAAATCAGCTACTTTATTCTCAAAATTTGAGTTTCTACCTATCCATTGAAAATCAGATGCTAAACTTAAAACGGCATCAATTTTTATTCCTATATTGTGTAAAAAATCTTTATTATTAAATTTATCATTGTACAAATTCATTTCTTCTAAAAAATTAGGTACTGAAAATGGCAAATTTACAATCAATATTGACCTCAAGTCATAATTCAATAAAAGTGCATCTTGTTTAATACGGTTCAGGCTTTGAAGAACGGGTGGCGTTAAGTCTGCTGTTGCTAATCTTGTAATAAGAGCATCCAACGGTCCTTTCAGGGGGGTAAGAATGCCCCTGACAAAGTCTCGCATCGAAACTTCTTGTTCTGGAGCACTAAGAGACTTAGTCTTAGCTAGCGTTGCAAGGCTTACAACTGGTTCTTGATCGTTATCACTACCATAATCTAATGGCATACTCGCAGGAGATGGGTATAAGTTACCTAGCGCGGATGATGGAATCACTACAGGCAAAGCATCAGAAGGACTGATACCCCCTCCTCCGCTCTCATTACTAACAAGTATTGAGGATGGTACTTCCGAACCAACATCCTGAGGATGAAAAGAGTAAAGGGCAGAGGATGGAATTTTCTCCGACAAGGTACTAGGTGGAAGGATGTCCCCTCCTCCACTCGCTTCTAACACCTCTCTCTGCCCACTACTTGGTATATTTGCCGTGGACTCAGGAGATGACTGAGACACCATGCCATCAAGTGCAGAAGAAGGAATCATTATCCCTAGTTCCTGGGGAATTGCCTTCTTCAAGAATTTTTCTGCTTGTACGGTAATCTTCGACTGAATCTCCTCTAAAGTCGCTCTCAGAACATTTGTAATTTGCATGGACGACGGCAAAGACGCCAACTTTTTCTTCATCGTAACGGCACGCTCTTGTAAATCACTAAGCCTTCTTTGCATCATGGAATCGCCAGCAGGATCAACCTGATCTTTTTTCAAAGAAAGCCTCTCTAACGTATCTATCGCTCTTTTAAGACCTGTGACTTGAGATTCAATGCTTTCCCCATCACCAGATTGGATGCCTTGATCCACCCCTGCGGAAACAAAACTTACTGGGGATATGAGATCTGAATCTATAGATCCGTTATTATTTTCCATTTCATTTTCTGGGGAAATAGCAACTTCCTCTTCAGCTAAAATGCTTAACGCCGGTCCTCGTTTTCTTTTTATCATATGGGCACTTGTTCGCAGACTTGAAAACCAAGCTTGAACCTCTGAATCAGAATCGTTTATTACAACTTTTAAAGCCTCCCCCAGCTTTGATTTTAAGCCATATAAAAATCTACCATCTTGAGTTGGTGAGGAATATAAACTCCCCCATTCATTCAGGCTGAAATTTGGAGCCTGTTCTCCCAAAGACTTCCTCAAGACTCCTCTCAGTTGACTTTGAAAGTGGTTTACAGATCCAACCATTTCATTGATTTTATTCATAGCCATGATACTCAGGCCAGAGCTAGGTAATCGCGCAATTAAAGTATCCAATTCAGTTTGCAAGTGAGTAAAAACTTCATGGCATGTCTTTTCCTGAGGCCCCTCAATTTCAGAATGGAATTGTGAAGAACTTATGATGGGTGAGGAACTCGCCACTTCAATGGTTGATGGTGGAGTATCCGTTGTTGGTTCTTCAGCGGTTGGTGATGAGAAAACCACTGCCTGAGTATCCATGTCTGGTCCCTGAGGCGTTAACGTGCTCAAAGACGATAGCTGCTCAGCAACATTTAATTGAACCGCTTGCAATACCTCTCTCAAGCTTTCAATCGTTGTCTTGTAGAAAATTTTCTCCTCCAACGTTTCTTTTCTGTAACTTTCGAGCCTAGACTGCAAAGCTGTCAGCTTCCTTTCAGCCGAATTTGCTAATGTTTCTAAATCATTAAGTCTTCTCTTATGTACAATAAATTCCTGAGAATCATTCATAGGAGAAAAGTAGAACCTAAAGTTATTAGAAGTTACTCTTAACTGCTTAGTTCCCGCCTCCAGTTCTCTGATCAACGTTCCTACACTTTCAAGCTCTTGGCTGTCAAACTCGTCTGTTCCCACCAAGAAAAGAGAACTTGAAGAGTGCATCGCACTTGCTTGCTCTATTATGTTTGAGCTCTCAAGAGTTTCTTCATTACCTATTGATGTCTCTTCCCCTTGTTCAGAACGCTTAGACTTAACGTGATTGACTCGCATTTGATTATATTTTATACCTTCCATTATTTGGAATAATTTAGATTCATAAATTATTATTTCTTTATACAAACGACTATTATTAAAAAAAACTTCATTTTTACTTTTAAACTCAGATTCAATCACATTTAAATGGAGTAAAGTATTCGTTGCAACTTCGAACATATTATCTAATTTTACAAGTTGATCCTCTAAATCTATATATTCTTTAGGTTTGGCAGAATAGTAAGTACCCGATATAGATGCCACATCAGAGAATAAATTTTTTATATCAAATTTCATAAGCTCAAATTCAATATTAAAGCTTTCTGTACCTATGTCTTCGTTCCCAGAGGATACTTTTTTTAACTCTGATGTCCACGGGTCTTCATGAAAATCTGAGTACTCCCTATTTCTCCAAGAAAAAGGCGACCGCTCTTGAACTTCTTCAGGTAAGGAGAACTTTTGAACTGCTAAAGCTCCTCGAGTTTTTTCGAGTAACTCATTTAGATTTGCAATCTTTGCTTGTTGCAGAGATGGATTCTCGTCACCTAAAGCTTGATTGTAAGGAAGACTTTCTTGTAGAGAGGACAAAGAAGAGCGAACAGTACCCATACATTCTTCGAAACTCTTTACGATAGATTTTTTATAAAGAAGATCAGTAGGTCCGTTTAAAGCAGTCTCTGACAATTCGTATACACCGAAACTAATGTAACTTAAAATAGCTTGAATATTTTCTAAGTGATTCTCTAATTGAGACTCATCAAGAACGGACCCCATAGACACTTTCGAAGAAATTTCGCTTAATTGCTCTTGCTTTGAATCAATTTTTTCTACTATTGACTTAAGTTTTGCAAGCTGATCCTCTCCATCTTCTGGAAAAATATCCTCATCTTGTAGAGTCCCAATTTTTTTGTTTGCAGAATCATCTCCGATTAAATCGTTATCTGAAGCTGTTCCCCTTTTGCCCCACTGTGGTAGATAAGTATAATGCTTATTGAACGAAAGAATTGAGGACTCAAATGATCCACGAGATGGTAATGAAAGTTTTCGTACAGCTAAATTTCCTTGAATATCATTTAATAGGTTCGTTAATCTTTCAATCTTCGTATCTCTTTGTTCATTCTCAGAAAGCCCATTCTGTTCAGGGATTTTTTCTAAAAACAAACGAACCCCTTCTGAATGCTTTCTCAAACTTTTAATTATAGATTTCTTATCATCACGCTCCGCAACGCTTCTTGTAAGAGTTTCTCCTAATTCATACACCCCTAGGTTAATATGAGATAAAATAGAATCGAGCTCATCTAAGCGACTCTCAATATCAGAATTTTCAAAAACAGAATCACTAGGTAAAGATCGG
>JAKBAL010000109.1 GCA_021809225.1 Pseudomonadota bacterium
GATCTCTCTTGGCCTGACGAGCTTTTGGCGATTGGCGAATCCATTCAAGCTCGTTGGCAAGAGTTTTCTGACGAGCGCCTTCTTGTTTGCCTTCCAAGGCTAAGCGTTTTTGCTTTTGTTCAAGCCAGGCTGAGTAATTTCCTTCAAAAGGAATACCTTGACCCCGGTCTAACTCTAAAATCCAGCTCACTACATTGTCCAAGAAATAACGGTCATGGGTGACAAGAATCACCGTTCCTTTGTATTCTTGAAGGTGGCGTTCCAACCATGCTACAGATTCAGCATCCAGATGGTTTGTGGGTTCGTCCAGAAGTAAAATATCTGGTTGTTGAAGAAGTAAACGACACAACGCTATCCGTCGTTTTTCTCCGCCAGAAAGAGTTTTAACATCGGCTTCTCCGGGAGGGCAGCGCAACGCATCCATGGCAATTTCTACTTTACGATTGAGATCCCAACCTTCAACGGCCTCAATTTTATCTTGGAGTTCAGCTTGTTCAGCTAAGAGGTCATTCATTTCTTCATCGCTCATGGGTTCTGCAAAGCGTGCGCTTACGGTCTCAAATCGGTCCAAGAGTGCTTTTGTGTCTGCAAGAGCTTCAAGCACATTCTGTTCAACAGTAAGGTCTGGGTTAAGATCGGGCTCTTGGGCCAAATACCCAACAGTTGTTCCTTGTGCTGCCCAAGCTTCTCCATTAAACTCTGTGTCTATGCCTGCCATGATTTTCATCAATGTCGATTTTCCTGAGCCATTTACGCCTATAATGCCAATCTTAGCTCCTGGGTAAAAGGATAGACAAATATCCTTAAAGACTTCTCGCTTGCCAGGATAAACTTTCGTCAGGCCCTTCATCACGTATATATATTGGTTAGATGCCATGAATAACTCCTGGAAAAAGGTGGTGGGCCCGGCAGGATTCGAACCTGCGACAGCTCCGTTATGAGCGGAGAGTTCTGACCTCTGAACTACAGGCCCGAAGAACTTTCTTAAAATACCGGAAATTAAAAGAGGGTCAATGAAAAAATCAAGAAAATCAAGAAAATCAAGATTTAGAAACCCTTTACGAAGTGGAAGCTATTCGCTAAGATTTTTTTAATTCTGTAATGATGATTTTTTAGGATAATTTATTAAAGCTAATGACAACAACACACCGTCAGTTCTCCTGCGACAGTAACATTCCCTTACGGGGTGTAGAACGTATAAGCCTTTCTCATTTTAGGTGTTATGAAATTTTTAGTGTGTCTCTTGACTTAAGACCTGTTGTTTTGACAGGGCCCAATGGAGCAGGGAAAACTAATCTTTTAGAAGCTCTTTCCTTTTTGATTCCGGGGCGTGGACTGCGTCGAGCTCGTCTTTCAGAGGTTAAACAACAAGATCAGTCGATTTCTTGGGCAATCTCTGCTCAATTACATGATCAAGGGGATAGAATTCAAATTGGTACCGGTCTTGATCCTGACGCTCCGGACAGTGAACGGCGTGTGACGAAAATTAATGGAGAGAAGGCAAAAAACCAGTGTGCCCTGGCAGAATGGGTTTCAATGGTTTGGCTGACTCCTCAGATGGATCGTTTGTTTTTGGATGGTCCTCAAGGGCGTCGACGATTTTTAGATCGTTTGGTCTATGGTTTTGATCCAGGTCATGCTCAACGTCTACGCCGGTATGAACAAGTTTTAAAAGAACGCAGCTTTCTTTTACGTCAGGGACGTATGGATCGTTATTGGCTTGAAAGTTTGGAGGAAACTCTTGTTAATGAAGGAATAGCGATTGCCGTTGCGCGTCGTGAGGTGGTGGGGCAGCTCGCAAGCGTTCTGAAAAGCCAGCATAACCTTTTCCCGCGTGCAGAGCTTTCTTTAGAAGGGGAGCTTGATCATTTTCTTTGCGAACACAGTTTGCTTGAGGGAGAAGAAAAAATGCGTAGGCGCTTGGCAGAATGTCGAGAACAAGATCGTCTTACAGGCCGAACTTCTTTTGGCCCCCATCGCAGTGATCTTTTAGTGGAATTTTTAGAAAAAAAACAATCTGCAGCCCTATGTTCCACTGGAGAACAAAAGGCTTTGTTATTGTCTATTGTGATGGCTTCGGCTCACTTATTGGCTGTTCGCACGGGAGCAATTCCCCTCTTGCTTTTAGACGAGGTTGTAGCCCATCTTGATGAAACACGCAGATCAGCATTGTTTGATGTGATTTTAAAGCTTAAAATACAGGCTTGGCTGACGGGAACAGATGTCTCTTTATTTAAAGAGATGCAAGGAAACGCTCAGTTTTTAAGCCTTAAAGAAGCTCGGTTAGTATCGAAAACATAAATGAGAGAGTTCATGACAAAACCTACTGAATCCACACCTAACGAAGAATATGGCGCCCATTCAATTAAAGTCTTACGAGGTCTTGATGCCGTCCGTAAGCGACCAGGAATGTATATTGGAGATACGGATGATGGGTCTGGGCTTCATCACATGGTTTATGAGGTTGTGGATAATGCCATTGACGAGGCTCTTGCCGGACATTGCGATCGTGTGAATGTCATTCTTAAGGCGGATGGCTCTGTTACGGTAACCGATAATGGACGAGGTATTCCCGTTGATATTCATGCTGAAGAAGGTGTATCCGCTGCAGAAGTCATTATGACTCACCTCCATGCAGGAGGAAAATTTGATCAAGATTCCTATAAGGTTTCAGGCGGGCTTCATGGCGTGGGGGTTTCCGTTGTAAATGCTCTTTCTGAAAAGCTGCTTCTTACGATTTATGCAAAAGGTAAAAAACATTTCATGAGCTTTACTCATGGGAATCCTGATGAACATCTTAGGATTATTGGAGATGCTGAAGGAAAGACAGGGACTGAAGTAAATTTTTTAGTCTCAAAAGAAACCTTTACTTTAACCCAATTTGATTTTGGGACATTGGAACATCGTTTACGTGAACTTGCTTTCTTAAACTCAGGGGTAACTTTGGTTTTACGAGATGAGCGGCATGAAGAGGCTAAAGAAGTTGTTATGCACTACGAAGGAGGTGTGCAAGCTTTTGTTAACTATCTGGATCGTAGCAAAAATGTTCTTCATGCTCCTTCTATTGTAATTCAGGGTGAAAAGGATGGCATTGTCATTGATTTAGCAATGGAATGGACAGACAGTTATCATGAAACCACCTTGTGTTTTACAAACAATATTCCTCAACGAGATGGAGGAACGCACCTTGCTGGATTTCGCGGGGCCTTGACGCGAAGTATCAATGCTTACGTTCTGCAAATGAATAAAAAAGAAAAAGTTGCGATGACTGGTGAGGACATGCGGGAAGGACTTACGTGTGTTTTATCAGTGAAAGTTCCAGATCCTAAATTTTCCTCTCAAACGAAAGATAAGCTTGTCTCTTCTGAAGTTCGGACAGCGGTGGAAGGAATTGTCGGCGATAAATACCAGCAATGGTTAGAAGAGCATCCTGCTGAAGCAAAGAAAATAATTGACCGTATTATGGAAGCAGCGCTTGCGCGTGAAGCGGCGCGGAAAGCCCGTGATTTGACGCGTCGGAAAGGAGCACTTGATATTGCTTCTTTGCCTGGAAAATTGGCGGATTGTCAGGAACGAGATCCTGCAAAGAGCGAGATTTTTATTGTTGAGGGAGATGGTGCAGGTGGGTCTGCAAAGCAGGGGCGTAAACGAGAATATCAAGCTATTCTGCCTTTGAGAGGGAAAGTTTTGAATGTTGAGCGTGCGCGTTTTGATAAAATGTTGGGTTCAGAGCAAATTGGTACGTTAATCACTGCTTTGGGGACAGGTATTGGCCGTGATGATTTTAATATTGAAAAAGCACGCTATCACAAGATCATTTTAATGACAGACGCAGACGTTGATGGGAGTCATATCCGGACTCTTTTATTGACCTTCTTTTATCGACAAATGCCTGAAATCATTGAAAGAGGATATCTTTATATTGCTCGACCCCCTCTGTTTAAGGCAAAACGAGGAAACTCAATTTTATATCTTAAGGATGAAAAATCTCTTTTAAATTATTTAATTGAGGGCGGCCTTGAAGGAGCATCGCTGACTCTTCATACGGGTGCTCAAGTTGCGGGTGCTGATCTGAGACGGATTGTGGATGCGTGTGTCCAAGTCGAAGAGCTTCTAAAAGTTCCTTCAAAGCAAATTGGATCACCACTTATTTTAGAGCAAGCAGCGATTGTAGGAATTTTAAATACAGACACCTTTCCTCATGAAGGCACGCACTATGCTCAAAAGCTTGTTGATCGTCTTAATCTTGTTTCGCAAGAAGGTCAAAAGAAGTGGCAGGGGCATATTGATGAAGCCCATACCCTTTCTGTGAGTCGGAGGCTTCAAGGGGTGGAAGAAAGTTATAAAGTTCGCTTGTCACTTTTAAATACTGCAGAGGTTCGGCAGCTTAATCGTTTGAGTGCTACCCTTCACGAGACATTCTTAGGTCTGCCTGTTTTGAAAATCAAGGACGATAGTTTTCCTATTTTGGGGCCTTTAGCCCTTTTAGCTATTGTCCACGAACGGGGACGGAAAGGGTTTAGTATCCAACGCTATAAAGGACTTGGAGAAATGAACCCTGAGCAATTATGGGAGACAACATTAGACCCTGAGGTTCGAACGTTGCTTCAGGTAAAAGTTGAGCATTTGGATCAAGCTTCTGAAATTTTTTCAACATTGATGGGAGATATTGTTGAACCTCGTCGGGAGTTTATCCAAGCAAACGCATTGAATGTAAAGAATTTGGATATTTAAGTGAAAAAATAGAGAGAGACTGTACTCTAAGTCCTTAAAGGAGGAAAATTATGAAAGCTTATCTTTTATTATCAACTTTTGTAGGTATTTGTTCGTCTTCACACGCATTTGCTGCATCCACACTGCTATTTTCATCTGATAGTACACCGACCTTAAAAGTAAGCGTGGGAGTTAACGGAAAAGATGATTCTACTATTGGTACTCTTGGCCAAGATAACCCAAATTTTGTTATGACACCTTTACTCTCTACCTATTCATTTTCTGTGATCGCAAATGGAGTGGTTTGTAAAACAGTTGATAATCAGCCTATAAAAGATAATACACAGTATAAAATTACTGCTACGGATGATGGGAGATGTGACGTTCGTATTGAAGAAATTGGCGCTTAACTTAGGGGCCCCACATGAAGAATATTTATTTCCCTGAAATGTCATCCTTGACCAATAAATGATTGATTTTTTGGAGAAAAACATTACCTTTTATTGTGTTGAGGATCCAATTCTTAAAAGATCCTCTCAATAAGGAATCCATAATTTTTTTCTTTGAAAAACAAAGGGTTTTTTATACAAGGATGACACATATTGGAGAGAGAGTCTAACATAAAAGTCATACTTTTAATCGTCCCTGCTTAATTCATAAGAGTTGACATCTTCTTGATGACGCGCTTCACTTCCTCTTATACAATTTTGATAAGGTTTAAGTTTCGTGTTGGAAACTGTTATTTTGGTCGATGAAAAGGATTGTCCTCTTGGAACCCAAGAAAAACTAACGGCTCACCTCCTTCCCCAAAGGCATCGAGCCTTTTCAGTTTTTGTCTTTAATGCCAAGGGGGAAACCCTGATTCAAAGACGAGCCTTGGGAAAATACCATTCTCCTGGGCTTTGGGCGAATAGTTGCTGTGGTCATCCCCGACCTGGGGAAGAGGTGCAAGAAGCTGCTTGCCGGCGACTAAATGAAGAGCTTGGCTTCTCTTGCGCGGTGCTGCCCCTTACCACGGTTTGTTATACGTTAAAGCTTGAGAAAGACTTGTGGGAACTGGAATTTACTCATGTTTTTAAAGGGGCTTACGAGGGACATATGAATCTTAATCCTGAGGAAGTTTGTGAAATTAAGTGGGTTGTTCCTCAAGCTCTACGGGAAGATCTCATAATAAACCCAGAAAATTATGCTAGATGGTTCCGACTTTATGTCCTCAAGCATTTTTCTGCCATTTTTGGAGACTCAGTTTAGGGTGACATTTTCTCTCCATCCCAATGATCGCCTTGGCGTTGAAACACATGAACCTGTAAAGGTAAGAAAAAAAGCATCGCCGCCGCCTCCTCCTCGCCCCCCCCATAAGGCAAATAAGCGTTCGCTCTGGCGATGGCTTGGTAAATGGTTTTGTATTCTTTTGATATGGGGATCTTTTCTGGGAGGATGTTTTGTTCTTTGGTATATATATGATTTGCCGGATATTACTAAATTGCAAAAAACGGAACGGCGTCCTAGTATTACAGTTCTGGCGAAAGATGGAACAAAATTAGCCACTTATGGAGACCTGCATGGTGAAATGGTGGACATTAAGAAACTTCCTCTACATGTGACGCAAGCTATTTTAGCCATCGAAGATCGCAGGTTTAACTCTCATTTTGGCGTAGATCTTATCGGACTTATTCGTGCGTTGTGGGTAAATTATCGAGCCGGTCATGTGGTGCAAGGCGGCAGTACGATCACGCAACAATTGGCTAAAAATTTTCTACAGTCTGAGAAACGATATGATGTGAGTGACCGTTCTTTAAGAAGAAAAATTCAAGAGGCTCTTTTAGCTCTTTGGCTTGAACATAAATTTTCAAAAGACCAAATTCTGACTATTTATTTGAATCGAGTTTATTTAGGATCAGGGACCTTTGGCTTACCCGCAGCTTCTCAGCATTATTTTGGCAAAAATCCAAAAGATCTAACTCTTTATGAAGCGGCTGTGATTGCCGGTCTTTTAAAGGCTCCTTCAAAGTACTCTCCTTCCAATAATCCTCACCTTGCGGATCAACGAGCGGCTCAAGTTTTAGAAAATATGCAAAAAGAGGGTTTTATCAGCGAAGGGGCTAAAGAAGCCTCCCTCGCTCTGGCATCTTCAACCTCGGAAACGTTTCGTGGATCGGCTATTCGATATTTTACAGACTGGATTGTCGATAGTCTGCCGAATTATGTGGATACGCAAGATAAAGACCTAGTTGTGACAACGACTTTAGATCCTCGCCTCCAATCGCTTGCCGAATCTAAACTTCAAGAAGTGCTTGAAGAAAAAGGAGAAACGGCCAAGGTAAGTCAGATGGCTCTTGTCTCTCTAACCCATGAGGGAGCCGTTAGAGCTCTCGTCGGAGGGGCGAATTATAAGCAAAGTCAATTTAATCGTGCAACACAAGCGCTACGTCAGCCAGGGTCAATCTTTAAACTTGTGGTGTATCTGGCTGCTATTGAATCCGGTATGAATCCCTCAGAACTTGTTAGTGATTTACCTATTCG
>JAKBAL010000110.1 GCA_021809225.1 Pseudomonadota bacterium
TCCACCCTTCTTCAACCCTGCTAAACAAGAAAAGTGCAAGAAGTTATCTTGGCACTCAATGCAACTGTTGAAGGACAAACGACGAGCCACTATCTTATGGAACGGCTTAAAGAACTAGGCATTACACACATATCCAGTCTCGCTCGAGGTGTACCAGTGGGTGGTGAGCTTGATTACTTGGATGAAGGAACTCTTTCTACGGCTTTGTTGTCACGGAGAGCGGTTTAGAAATATTTTTCTACAGAGCACCGCGGCTTTACAGCAATAATCCCTAAGCCTTCTCGTCCATCCAGGTGAAGTTTTTGAGGATAAGTCTTTCGTGAGAAATAAAAACAGTCTTCAATTTCAAACCCTGCTTTTTCAAAATGAATCCTAGCTGTATCCCTATCTAGGAAATTCATTGAAGGGGAAACATTATTCTTAGACTCTGGTGTATACAATTCAACATTCTCCATGAATCCTGGCCAAGGATCTCCTTTTTCCTTTTTTTCTTCAAATTCATTCAAAAAACCGTTTTCTTTCCAAATCCCCCAGTAAGGCGTATCTGTACTTACAAAAATTTTTCCGTTTGGTTTCAAAGCTTTTAAGATGGCCCTTAAAATGCGTTCTATTTTATTGCACCTATAAAAGTGGAACATGCGTGAGCTATGAAAGGCATCCACAGATTCGTCTTCAAATGAAATATCTTCTGGAAAATCTCCTTGTCGTATTGAAAAGTTAGAAGAATAGAGCTCGGGGATTGATTCTTTAAGGATCTGAAGATGAACCGCATGATTATCTGTTGCAATGACATGCTTTGCTTTTTCTTGTAAGGCGTACGCTGTAGAAATCCCATAAGACGCATCAAGATCAACAACACAATCAGGATTTTTCCTTCTACAAAACTCAACAAAAGCATCCCCTATAGAGTCGAGGTGGGTCAGCATAAATCCCAAGTTGTTAGCGCGTTTGACAAGATAAGGAGAAAGAGATGCGGTTTCAGGATTATGAGGTATCCTCAGCGTAATCCCTCCGGCTTCAACAACTGCAAGTCCTTTCGATTCATCGTAAACGTAAGGATGGATCATGTCATTTTTGGAAGATAAATATAAGTTGCGAGCTCTTTTTCTTTCTTAAATCCTAGCTTCTTATATATCGTTTTCCCAAGAAAAGAGGCTTGAACTGTGCAGGTCAAAGCCTTTTTCATCCTTGCTAGAGACAATTCTTCTTGAAGTAAGGAAGATGTAATACCCTTATTCCTGAATCTGGGGAGAGTAGCTAAGCAAAAAATAGAGGACACGGGAGGGTTTACAAAAATCAAGCTTGCTGTTGCTGGCAAGCCATTCAAAAAACCGAGGGAAAAATTAAACTGAGGATGCCCAGATGCATACAAAGGATAAAAAAATGACTTTACATAATTTTTTGAGAGCCCAAAACAAAGTGCAACAACGTTATTCCAATTTTTTATAAGGCTATCGCTATTAACTCGTTGAATAACTATATCTTTATGAGGTGCGAATTCATCATTAAAATCTTCAAAATCCAACACAAAACCGGTTATATCTTCTCCAAAAATGAATTCTGAATTTACGCATTTATCTATAAGATCCTTATCTCTGCTATTAAATGTGCATTCAAAAGGGAGGGAGTCAAAGAAATTCTTGGCTTTTTCAAAAGATGAATCCGAACTCTCTTTTAAAACGAGGAAGTTAAAGTAAGGATTTTCAACACCTGATTTTAAAGCCCATTGGTTCTCATCTTCATGAAAAACAAAAGGATTCTTTAGCTCAGAGAGGGCTTGATAAATGAGAAAGGACGAATGAATAAAGGGATCTTTGGAATCAAAAGCCATCTTTTTAATATTCGTTTTTATTTTTAATATTTACACTTTATCTAAAAACTCGCAAACATTCAAGTTTCTTCTCGTTTTTCATTGACGCTTCTCCCTAGGCTTTATATCTTACACTCCAAATAGGATTGAAACGCATATGCATCTTTATAGATCCATCGCCACCGTTGGAGGGTTTACTTTTTTAAGCCGTGTGACGGGTTTCATACGGGATGCTTTGATTGCGGGGATTTTGGGTGTCAGTGGCCTAACAGACGCTTTTTTTGTGGCTTTTAAACTTCCTAATTTTTTTCGCCGGTTTTTTGCTGAGGGGGCCTTTAATGCAGCTTTTATCCCTCTTTTTTCTGGGATTCTGGTCTCTTCAGGTCCTCATGCTGCTCGTCTTTATGGGGAAAAAATCTTTGCCCTTCTTCTCTTTAGCTTAACGGGATTTGTATTTCTTTTTGAAAGCCTTATGCCAGGGGCTGTCTTTTTATTTGCACCTGGATTTGAAGCAACACCTGAGCGCTTTGATCTTGCGGTTACCCTTTCTCGTATTACCTTTCCTTATATCCTCTTTATCTCACTTGCATCCCTTTTAAGTGGAATTTTGAACTCAATGGGAAAGTTTGCAGCCCCTGCAGGAACGCCCATCATTTTAAACTTAACCATGATCGCCGCTCTCCTCATGGCCCTTTTTGAATGGATTTTACCAGGAAAAGGACTTGCATGGGCTGTTTTTGTAGCGGGAATTCTTCAATTAGGGTGGCTTTGGATTTCCTGTCATACCCACGGGATGGGTATTAGGCTCACCCTCCCAGAGCTCACGCCTGACGCTAAAGTTCTTATCCGACTGGGAATTCCAGGAGCCATCAGTGCCGGTGTCATTCAGGTGAATCTTTTCATGGATATGATTTTTGCGTCCTGGCTTCCAACGGGGTCCGTCTCCTACCTATTTTATGCTGATAGACTTAATCAACTCCCTTTAGGTGTGATTGGTATTGCAATCAGCACGGCTCTTCTACCCGAACTTTCCAAGCATGTTCAAACCGGTAATCACAAAGAAGCTCACAGAACTCAAAATCGTGCCCTTGAATTTGCTCTCGCTATTACTTTGCCCGCTACAGTAGGTCTTATTGTCCTGGGAAGTCCCCTTGTTGCTCTTCTTTTTGAGAGGGGAGCTTTTACAAGTCAAGATGCTCAATCGACAGGCCTTACGCTTTCAGCGTTTGCCGTGGGACTTCCGGCTTACGTTTTGGTCAAGATTTTGAGCACTCAATTTTTTGCGCACCGAGATACCAAGACGCCTATGAAGATTGCAATAGCAGCAGTTACCTTAAACTTTATCTTAAATTGTCTTTTCATTGGTCCTTTCAGCTATGTAGGACTTGCCCTAGCAACAGCCCTTTCCGCCTGGTTTAATGCTCTTATGCTAGGCGGTTTTCTTATCATGAGAGAATGGATTGTTTTTGATACACGCATAAAAGCAGTTTTACCGCGTCTTGTTGTTTCCTCTCTGTTCATGGGTATTTTTTGTTATGGAGTCCAGTCAATGATGCCTTTTCCAAAAGGGCTTCTTATGCGCTTGTGTGTTGTAGGGTTGTGGATTTTGGGCGGAATCTTAGCTTACATCATGATCGCTCGCCTTGTTGGAGCATTTCAGTTTAGAGATCTGCAAAAGTTTTTGAAAAATCAGTCTTTGTCGTGAAAGACTTGCATCCCTCGCAAAACGTTTTATAACAACTATAGATAAATTAGTGGATGGTTAAAGATGAACCTCATACGTTCTATTACAACGGTTGGTGGGTATACAATCGGTAGCCGTTTATTTGGCTTTGTGCGGGAAGTCCTAACAGCATCTTTCTTGGGAGCCGGAGAAATAACGGATGCACTTACCATTGCTATTAGAGTGCCGTCTATGTTTCGCCGCCTTTTTGCAGAAGGAGCTTTTAATGCCTCTTTCGTGCCTTCATTCGCAGGGCTTCTTGCAACAAAAGGAAAAGAAGAAGCCCGTAATTTTGCAGAACAGGTATTGACCCTTTGGGTGGGCATCCTTTTTCTTCTTATTGTTGGGATTGAACTTTTTCTTCCTTTTCTTATATCTCTTGCCGTCCCAGGATTTCAATCAACACCTGGCCGTCTTTATTATCTTATTGAATTTAGCAGAATTACCGTCCCCTTTATTTTTTTTATTTCTCTGACAGCACTGTATGGCGGCATTTTGAATTCTATGGATAAATTTGCAATCGTCGCGTCATCCCCTATGATCGGAAATATGGTTATTCTTGCTGTTGTTTTAAGCCTTTATGATAAGTTTGCGTCCCCTGGATATGCGTTTGCTTGGGGAATTATGGCTTGTGGCATTTCACAATGGCTCTGGGTTTGGATTCCTTCTCTGAAGGGGGGGATGGGTCTTCGATTCAGGTGGCCTCGCTTTGATGCAAATGTAAAAAAATTTTTTAAGATTTTAGCTCCTGCAGCCTTTGGCTCTGGGGTTGTCCAAATCAATCTTGTTGTCGGCACCTTTATTGCGTCTTGGCTTCCCACAGGGGCTATTTCTTATCTCAATTATGCTGACAGGCTTAATCAACTGCCTCTGAGCGTTATTGGTGTTGCGGTTAGCACTGCCCTTTTACCCATCCTTTCTCGTCAAATTCGCACCGGAGCTTGGGATAAAGCTCACAACACACAGAGTCAAGCCATTGAATTTTCTATGTTTTTGACTCTTCCTGCAGCTCTTGCTCTCATTTTCCTAGCCGAACCCTTTGTCATGATGGTCTTTGAGCGAGGGGCTTTTACAGAAAAAGATACATTAGCAACAGCCTTAACTCTTCAAGCCTTTGCGGTGGGTCTTCCTGCCTATGTGCTTATCAAAGTCTTCAGCTCGAGTTTTTTTGCGCGTCAAGATACCTTAACGCCCGTCTATACCGCTTGTGCAGGGATCGTTGTGGATATTGCCCTTAGTCTTATGTTAATGGGAACATTCCATCAAATTGGAATTGCTTTTGCGACCGCAGCTGCAGCTTGGGTGAATGCGATATTGCTGGGATACCTCTTGTGGCGCCAAGGCCATTTGACTTTCGAAGCTCATCTTAAGAAGTTTGCTTCCCGCATGATTTTAAGTTGTGGAGGAACCATTGTTCTCCTCAAAGCCCTCCAATCTCTTCTTCATCCTCTTCTTTTAGAAGGAGAATTTCTGAGGGATCTTTCTGTCGCAGGACTTGTGAGTTTTGGCCTTCTAGGCTTTTTGATTCTCTCCCACGTTATGGGTGCTTTACGATTTAATGAACTTAAACTGATGTTTTCATCGAGGACGTAATGGGACGAATTTTTTCAGGCATACAGCCAACAGGCGACCTTCACTTAGGCAATTACTTAGGGGCTATTCGCAATTGGGTTAAGTTGCAAGACCTTCATGAAAGTTTTTTTTGTATTGTGGATCTTCACGCTCTGACAACATTACCTAATCCCCAGAAACTTCGAAGTGATATTAGAGAGGTTGCCGCTGCTTATATTGCAGCAGGAGTTGATCCTGAAAAATCTTATATTTTCCCCCAAAGCGCCGTTCCGGCCCATTGTGAGCTTGCCTGGATAATGGCTTGTCTTACACCCTTAGGGTGGCTCAATCGCATGATCCAATTTAAGGAAAAAGCAGGTAAGCATCGTGAACAGGCTAATCTGGGCCTTTATGCCTATCCTGTTCTCCAAGCGGCCGACATACTCATCTATAAGGCAACACATGTTCCTGTAGGCGAAGATCAAAAGCAACATATTGAGCTTGCGCGCGATATAGCAGGTGCCTTCAACCGACAGTATGGACTTGATTATTTTGAACTTCCCGAACCCCTTATTTTAAAGACAGCAGCAAGGATTATGAGCCTTAGGGATGGAAGTTCTAAAATGAGCAAATCCGATTCTTCCGATTATAGTCGTATCCATTTGAGGGATGATCCCGATACAATTTCCCTCAAAATTCGCAAAGCCAGAACCGATCCGGATCCTATTGCAGGAACGCCTAAGGCTATGGAAAATCGTCTAGAGGCCCTCAATCTTTTAGGAATTTATGCGGCTCTGTCAGATCAAACGATAGAAGAGGTTTGTCTCGAATTTGAAGGGTCCACTTTTGCATCCTTTAAGCAAAAACTAACAGATCAAATCGTTACGGTGATGGAGCCTATTCGCGAGCGTATGATCACTCTGCTCAAAGACCCAGAATTTCTAGATGCCATTCTGAAGAAAGGCGCTGACAAAGCAAGAGCGCTTGCTTTACAACACCTGAATGAAGTCCAAGATATTATAGGAATTTTAAAAATATAAGGTGAAGTGAGATTTATTCGAGAAATCTGCCTGTCCCGTATTATTAATGACTTCTATGAGAGAATCTACTTGGTCACAGATGATATTATCTAACTCTTTTAACTTTTCAGAAAAAGAGAGCCTTGCAGGAAAGGAAAGAACTTTTTTCTTTTTTTCATAGTCAAGAAACTCTTTATATAAATCGTAAGTGAGTTCGCTATAGGGCCTTTTAAATTTAAAGGTCGTTTTATCATCTGAGATTGGTCGGGCTTCTATTAACGTATTAAGAAGAGTTTCTACAAATTCCTGAAAACTTAATTTTTCCCCAAGTTTCTTTTTTGAATCCTCTGAGACAAAAGTGAAAAGTTTAGTTCTTGTCATTTCATGAAGGGCCATAAACTGAATAAAGTCTATGAGTTCCTTTTTTAAAGGTTTTTTTCTTTCCTGTTGAAGGGAACTATTGAGTTCTTGAAGAAATGTGTCGGATAAAAATAGAGTTCAAATAAAAATCTTTAAAAGTACGATAATGACTATAATGAAACATAGTAAGAATCGTCATAATTTCAGAAAGGTTCATTTGACAGTTTTTTTTCGCTTTCGGTCAGGATTGAATAATAAATGCTTCAACTGCTCTTGCTCAAATTGCTTGCAAAAATCATCAATTACGCAGAATATCTCTTCTAGAGGAATCATAAATACCTATCTCTTTTGTCAAAGAATTTAGATAGATTTTATGGTTTCTCACAAAAAAATCAAGAAATAAGCCAATCTTAGGTCTTCTTACGCCGAACTGAGGTTAAACATTATAGAAAAAGAAGCTCAAACCTGAAAATGGTGGATCGGAAAGCCATCTTAGTTCCACTCAAACATCTGAACTCAATGGCCACAAAAATAACCTATGGTCCAATTGAGCGATTATGGAAAGTCATGAACGAGTTCGTACACAACAATCGAGTCTTTAAAAACGCTTCGGAATTTAGGCAAGCTATTGACGATTTCTTTGCCAAATGGCCGCAAATCGCTCACTCCATGATTGACCGAATTAATGACAACTTTCAGACCATCAATAAGGTATCTTCAAGTTGAAGGGGTATATTGGAGATGTGATTGGGG
>JAKBAL010000111.1 GCA_021809225.1 Pseudomonadota bacterium
CAACACATAAGAGGCCTTATGTTGCGTAGTTCGTTATGTGTTATCTATTGTTAAATCTCTTTATATTCAACAAAATAATTTTTTTAAAGACAACATAATTTTTACCCTTTGAGGGGCATTTCAAATAGTATCTAGGAACTGCATAAGCTCTTTATCATCTCGCCAATGTTTCTGCTTTTTATCATCCGTCAGTTCAACATGGGCCAAGGCCTTAGCTTTCATATCAAGATCAATCTCAGCATAGACGTTGGTTGTATTAATGGAAACGTGCCCAAGCCATGCTCGTATTGTGTTAATGTCTACTCCTGCCTGTAATAAATGAGTTGCTGTTGTGTGGCGTATTGTGTGGGGGCTCACCCGCTTTTTTTTAAGTGAGGGGAATTGAGCCATTACTTTTTGGGCATGCCGCTTCACCATGGTGTGAATTCCAAAACGAGTGAGCGGTTGTTGACGGCGATTAAGAAACACATGTCCAGATAGATCTGTTCGTCCACTGATCAATTTATTGAGTTCAAGAGCTGTTTGTTTCCACAAGGGGCAGCGACGTAGTTTATTGCCTTTGCCTCTGATACACACAGTCGATAGGTCTCGCGCCTGCGCGTGTGCCATCTCTAAATCGCCAAGGGTTAACTGCGCTACTTCGTCACTGCGGGCTCCCGTATTATAAAGAAATAGTAAGATCGCATAGTCTCTCTGGCCTTGCTCAGTTGTGCGATCAGGAGCATTTAAGAGGGCATCCATCTCTGACTTTTCAAGATAAGTAATGAGAGTCCCCTCCGACTTTTTAAGGGGGATCAATCGTATTTGCCGACACCACTCAACATGCTCTGGGTTATTTAACCCGACGAAGGTGGCAAAAGCATGGAGAGCCGCTAAACGCTGGTTCCTCGTTGAAAGACTACAGTGGCGCTCAAATTCTAAATACGAAAGAAATAATTTGATGACTTCTGGAGTCAGATCGTCAACAGCAAGACGATCAATAGGCTTTTTTACTTTTTTAGCTACAATAGGCAGCAAGAGTTTAAAAGTATCGCGATAACTTTGTTGCGTATTGCGCGACAAATTTCGTACGCTGATCAGATATTCCACTATAAATCTTTTAATCCAGGGGCTTAAGTAATTTATAGTTGTCATGGTTGATCTCCTTCCATTGCATATTGCTCGAATCTTGCTCCAGCTTCACGCAGTAAATCAGCTGTCATTGATAAATAGACGGTTGTGTGGGCCAACTGACTGTGCCCCATATATGTTGATAAAATGGGGAGGAGTTTTTGGATATCTTTTTTCTCTTGATACCACTTTATAAGATGATGAACAGCAAAGGTATGGCGTAAATCATGCAGCCTTGGTAAATACGAAGATCCTTCATAACCAACAAGGCCTGCTTTTTTTCGGATCCTTTGAAAGATATTTCTCATTGTATGAATGCTAAGTGGTAAGTTATTGTTATTAAGAAATAAATGATCTTCATAATCGTTATTTGAGGCGTATTGGGCACGCTCCATGATATAATTACTAAGGACCTCTCTAAGTTGATTTCCTATGGGGACAAGACGTGATTTATAAAACTTTGAGTCCCTCACTGTGATGAGATTCTGTTCTAAACTGATATCACCCAGCTTAAGAGATAAAGCTTCTCCTATACGCAATCCTGTGCCGTAAAGTAAAATCAGGATTGTTCGAATCATCTGAGGTTGTCTAGAGCTTTTATGTGTTTGATAGCTCGCAACAGCATTTAAGAGGTGTCTTAAATCATCTTTTGAATAAATGTAAGGAACAAAGGGTTGAGGATGTTTGGGCAGGGTGGTTGGTAAGGGGACTTGCTCAACATACCCCCGCGTGTGTGCATAATGATAAAATCCCAGAAGGGCATTATGTCTGACGAACCATCCTGAGGTGATAGGAGCTTTTTTAGTTCCACAAAGAAAAATGGTCACCTCTTCCTCTGTAATTTGACTAATCTCACGTGTCGATCCTATTGTTTTACAAAAGTAATTTAAACATTCCTCATTTGTTCTAAACTTTTCGCCCAGTGCTTTTCTATAGATAATATATTGAGTGATTAAAAGGCCCAGTTTCATAGTAAATCTCCAATATCAAAGTCAGCAATTTGTCGTAAGCTGGTGAGGTCAACGTGTGTGTAAATACGCGTTGTTTCCAATCCTTGATGGCCGAGAAGATCACTGATCTCTTTAAGAGATACGCCTTCATTAATAAGATGAGAGGCACAAGCATGTCTTAAAGCATGCGGTCCATGGTGCTTGATGGCGAGCTCTAAAGGTGCCATGTATTTGTTTACTATAAAATAAACGCTCGTCAAGGGTCGGTAAGGGGCCTGTCTACATAAGAAGATTTCTCTTCGAGAACAAATAGGTCGTACCTCTTTTATATAGCGTAAAAGCGCGTTTCCAACGGTTAAAGATAAAGGAAGTGTTTGCAGTCTTGATGTTTTAGCGCGTTTCAGATGAAGAAGCTCATTTCGCCAATCAATATCCTCAAGACGTAACTTGATGATTTCACTCGCACGGAGCCCATAAATTGACAATAACATCAGGATGGCACGATCGCGAATAGATGCTGGATTCTCTCCTTCTGTATTCTTTAAGATTATTTTTACGTCATCCCAAGAGGGAGATAAGGGAAGTGATTCATATTTATAAACTCGTGGGACTTTAATTGTATCTGCTAACCCTGGAGAGCATTGCCTTTTGCTTTCCTGATAGCGTAAAAATGTCCTAATAACTGTACCACAGTACTGCACACTTCGCCGTGAGTACTTGCCTACATCGTGTCTTTTTATGAGAAAATCATCGATACTGAGGGGGGTAATCTCATGAAGAGAGGTGCATGTTTTTGCCATCTCTTTTAAAAAGTATTTCAATAACGAGAAACGGCTTGCAATAGTAACTTCAGAAAACCCTCGTTCATGGCGTATATAGCTCATGTATTCCTGAAGGCGCTCTTCAAAGGGAAGAGGAGATTTTGGAGGCCGTCTCAAACACCCTAACAAGTTAAACCAGCGAGCGGCATTCCTCATAAAATGATCTTTAGATGTTGTTGAATAAATGGTGTTTTTCATATAACGAGGAGAGCTTCGAGAGGCCCATTGGTCAGCAGCTTTTTTAATTTCATCAAAATGAACGTCTCTTACTTGAGAAAATTTCATGGCGTTCATAATGACAAGTAAATACTGAGAAATTCTTTGTGTAGATTCAAGGATCGATCCATTCTCTACCCAATATTGCACATACCTCCAGCGTTCTTCTAAAAGGGGAGCCTCCATATGTCTTTTAATAGCCGAGGGCCTTTTAAATATTTGCTCAAACATAATTTCTACCTCCTAACGATTAATGCCAACGCTTAACCAGTATAGAGGTTAGGGCACATTAGTGTAAAAATTATGTTGTCTTTAAAAAAATTGTTTTGTTGAATATAAAGAGATTTAACAATAGATAACACATAACGAACTACGCAACATAAGGGCTCTTATGTGTTGCAACACATAATAAGCCCAAAAGTAATTGGTCGTTGAAGTCGGAGGGGTTGTAGCATCCATCTTCGTCGATTATCAGAGTATTTGTCATTGCACACAACTCGAGCAACCGGTGCCAGTCGGTGCAGGAACGAGAAAGACGGGAAGCTTCCAATGCAAATACAGCTCCCACTTTCCCCATTGAAACATCGGCGACAAGTGTTTTGAAATCCTCCCGATTGCTGCTTTGAGCTCCAGAAATTCCTAGATCTCCATCCAGAATTCTGATTATCAAAGGTGACCATCCCAGTTGTTGAGCTTTGCCTTGGAGAGCATATTGACGTTGAGTACTTTCCTGATTGAATCTCACTTGTGCCATGCTTGACTGTCGAAGGTAGATATAGGCTTGTTTTGTTAGGTGATGGGGCTGTATTTTCTCTGTGATCATGAGACTTCTCCTCTTTGTTGAGTATAGAGCTTAAGGCGTTCACCAAATAAGCTTGCAGCATATTGGCGACACAAATAGCGGCGCCATTGATGACGGAGGAGGTTTCCAAAGCGACGTCCATAATCTTGTCCCTACAATATTTCCTTTCGACCTAACGCTTCGCGATTGATTGTGCTGACATCTTCCAGAATTCTTTGGGCAGCTTGATAATTTGCCAAAGCTTTTCTGACCCTGTCTTGGTTTTTGAGAGAGACGTAAATCATGATGGGATTTCGACCGGGCACACTGACAGAAAGGTAATAACTCTCGTGGCCTTGTCCTTCGACACAATGGCAATTGGGCTTTCCACATCTTCTGAATTTCTTGACGAGAGACCCCCGAAGCATATCTGAATCGAGACTGTGAAGCTGCTCGATTAATTGCTTTCGTTTCTGCTTTAAAATGGATGTCTCCATGCTCTCTCTTGCTATCTGAGGAGTTGTATATATGTTCAGATATTCTCATATTCCACAGCATGAATCAATCCTTTAATTTTTTTGAATGGGCAGAACGCACGTTCTGTAAAATAGTTATCAGTTCGGCCAACTGTTGGAGATGAGTAAAGGATAACATAGGGAGGGGTGATGTAAGAGAATGGTAAGGATGAGGATCTGCCTTATCTGTCCATTCGCGAGGAATAGCAACGATTCTTCCAGATAAATTTTGTAAGCTTAAAATGTCGCGATTATTGAAAGTCTTAGATGATAAAACTTTTAAACGTTCTCCTTTTAAGGGGTGGAAGGGTGGGGTTATTGTTACATATCCCAAATGTCGATTGGACTTAAGTGTAGTTATCTCTATCCATGAGTGGGTTTGAAGACAAAATCGTCTCGAGAATGATGCAGAAAGTCCTAGAAAGTGTCTATGACCCGCAATTCCTGAAATGCTCCTATGGGTTCAGAGCAGGGATGGGGTGTCATGATGCGATCAAAGATCTGTATCAGTACCTCTCAACGCATGGTGTACAAACGATCACAGATATCGACCTCTCAAACTTTTTCGGCACAATCGATCATCGAGAGCTGGTGGAAATATTACGGAAGAGGATCAAGGACAAAACCCTGATTCGATACATCGTAAGGATGTTCAAGGCAGGTGTTTTTGCTGATGGGGAGTTAACCGTCAGTGCGGAAGGGGTAGTCCAAGGCTCTCCAGCCAGTCCAACTCTTGCGAATATTTTTGCCCATTACGTGATTGATGAATGGTTCGAAGAAGTCGTGAAAAGGCATTGTAACGGAAGGGCGGAGCTCTTCCGTTACGCAGACGATGCTGTGATCGTATGCCAATATAAGGAAGATGCCACTCGGATCAAAACCGCCTTGAGCAATCGCCTGGAAAGGTACAAACTTAAACTCAACGAGGAGAAGACATCCACGGTGTCCTTTTCTGGACGAGCGTACCAACGAGGTAAAGAGCAAGAGGTGTTCCATTTCCTGGGGTT
Source organism: Pseudomonadota bacterium (assembly GCA_021809225.1). The sequence continues at coordinate 5,401 of JAKBAL010000111.1, forward strand.
TACATTTTATTGGGGGCGGTCTCGAAAGGGGGCGGCTGTCATTAAGGTGAAGACCCATGGGAAAAGGATGCGATCCAAGCTGAAGAGCGTCGGCGAATGGTGCAGGACAGTGAGGAACAAATACAGGCTTGCTCATATATGGAAGTTGTTTTGTTCTAAACTGGAAGGGCACATTCGTTACTTCGGTGTCACCTTTAACTATAGGAAAGTTGAAGTCTTTGTACGCATGGCAGCAAGAATCCTCTACAAATGGCTGAACCGTCGCTCTCAAAGGAAATCCTTTGATTGGGATAAGTTCAAGCTATTTATGGAGAAATTTCCCCTGCCGAAGGTTAAAATACATCATGCTTTATTCTAAGCCATAACCATCCCAATGGTTTTGTCCTGAGCCCATTGCCTTAATAGGGCACGATGCGGTTCTAAATGGGGGGGAGTTCGGGCGACCGGCTCCTCTACCAGCTATAACAAAATCTTAGGGTTGTATGGCCTAGGAATGAGCTATCAAGATATCTCGTCCCATCTGAAGGAAATGTATGATTTTGATGTTTCTCCAGGCACAATTAGCGCTGTAACTGACAAGCTCGTTCCCCTTATTGCTGATTGGAGAAGCCGTCCTTTAGAAGCCATTTATCCAATTGTTTTTCTGGATGGAATGTATTTTAAGAGCCGTGAAAATGGAAAAGTTATGACGAAGCACCCCAACCTGAGCTTCGCACAGCTCCATCCCGTAAAATAACGGGAGTATATCGTCCCAGCTGTTCTTATCTGTGCTCTAAAAATTTTTCTTTTTTACTAACCAAACATTTTCTAAACTAAAAGTGGCTCGTGCTGTAAAGGCCGGTATACCACTGGTGTTTTTTACCCGAGACGAAGCATGGCAACAGGGGGTTGCGATAATCCCAATGGTGACACCCTATGGGTGATCCCGCTTTAGGAGAATGTTGATTTTGCTCCCCTGCTGCACGAGCTATTCAGCTTTTATTTTAACAAAAAGGAAATAGCATGACAAAAAGTACAAGACCTACACTCAAAAAGCAAAAGAAAAAAAGAGAGAGAAAAAAGGTAGAAAAATTAGCCAATTCATCATCCTTTGATCAAATTAATCCCCATGCTGCTGGCATTGATATTGGTTCAAAATCTCATTTTGTTGCTGTGCGTACATTGACTGGAGAAATGAGCATCAAAGAATTTGACTCTTTTACCTCTGATCTTTATGAGCTCTCCAAACATCTTAAAGAACATAAAGTCACAACCGTTGCTATGGAATCGAGAGGAGTGTATTGGATTCCTCTTTATGATCTGCTGGAAGAAGAAGGCTTTGAAGTAAAGCTAGTCAATGCCCGTCATGTAAAAAACGTGACAGGGCGTAAGACGGATGTCGAAGATTGCCAATGGCTTCAAAAACTTCATTTTTTCGGCCTTTTGTCAGGAGCATTTCGTCCTGTAGAAAAAATAAGACCTTTGCGAACCTACAGTCGACAACGCTCCCTCTTGATTGAATCTATGGCCGTTCACATTCAACATATGCAAAAAGCTCTCTTTCAGATGAATATACAGCTCAGTAACGTGTGCGCGATATTACAGGATTAACGGGCCTGAAAATCATTCGAGCCATTGTTGCGGGGCAACGAGCCCCCAAGGTATTAGCACAATTCCGAGATCCCAGATGTGCCAAGTCTCTTGGGGAGATTGAAAAATCTTTAACAGGGCATTGGAAGAATGAGCATCTCTTTAGCCTTCAGCAAGCTTTAGAATTATACGATTTTTACCAAGAGCAAATTTTACAGTGTGATGAAAAAATTGAAGAAGCTC
>JAKBAL010000112.1 GCA_021809225.1 Pseudomonadota bacterium
AAAAATAAAGTAAAACAACAGCTTGCTTTTATATTAAGCCAATTGCGTAGGACGTACCTGCGTAATTAAATTGATCTCTTTGAGAGATATCAGATATCTATACCCTCTTTTTAGAGACTTTATGCAACAATTCTGGAAATAAAGAAAGTTTCATTTTTACTCCACTGGAAAGTTAAAATAGGTATCGGGATAAGGTTCATCCACCAAGCTAAAGTGCCACCATTCGAGAGCATAATTTTGAAAGCCATGTTTTTCCATTAAGGTCTTCAGTAATAACCGATTAACCCTAACTTCAGGAAGAAAGTTTGGATTCATCGTATGAGAGGCCTCGCCTAAATAATCAAAACTTGTTCCCATGTCAATTGAGTTGTCAGGAAACCTTTGATCTTTAGGGAGTTGCCCATCGACAAGAGGATCGCCGGACTTCCAGGTAGGTTGAGGAGGAATAGGAAGAGGGACAATTGTTAAATCCACAGCACATCCCCGTGTATGAGAAGAGCGTGTTGCAATATATCCTTCTTTAAAAAGATTTTTCTTATCGACGGTTGGGTAGAACCCGGCTTTCATGAGTTGATCATCAGGATCTGCAGCCCATCTTACAAAGGCGTCACTTGCATCTTGGGGACGGTAAGCATCATAGACCTTAAGGGTCAACTGAAAGGATTTTAATTCTGCTTGAACGGCTTTTAATGCAAGCGCCACAGGATAGGAAGCGATAATGAGGGGTGCATTATAAGAAGGAATAGGACGACCTACAAAATTATGAAATCCTGCATACCGGACTTCTTGCAAAATAGAGGGGTCAATGTCCTGCAGATAGATAAATCCATCGGGAAGAGTCTCTAGAGACGGGGCAGTTTGTAGTGCCATCTGTGTTCTCCATTTTTATCGAACGTATATGATGTGAAAAGAGTACGAGAGAGAACAAGGAAGAGCAATAAATTTTTGGGAGTCGTCAATCAATTAAATGGCTAAAGAGCTGTCAAATTCCTTTGAGCCAACAGAAACGCCTTTGTCATTCACACAGAAATAAGGAAGATGAGTAGATTCTAACCATTTTACGCCTTCAAGAGGGCCTTTCAGGAAGGCAATGGTTGTAAGGCTTCCTGCAACCAAACAATGATCTGTTACAGCAGTGACACTACTTATCCCTTCAACAGGAAAGCCCGTGCGAGGATTTAGAATGTGGGTATATCGTTTTCCGTTGATTTCGATGGATTTCTCATAATCTCCACTTGTAGCAAGGGCTCCTTCAGTGAGTTGTATGTGAGCAATCTCTTTTTCCGGGTATTTAGGGTGACGCACCCCAATTGACCAAGGTCTTCCATCTACATGAGCTCCGATAATTTTTATATCCCCACTCATATCAATGAGGCCATGCTTAATATTCATGGAATAACATATCTTTGCCGTAGCATCTGCCGCATATTCTTTAACAACGCCACCAAAATCGATCATCATTCCTTTTTCAGGGAGAATAAGCCGTGGATTGTGCCAAGAGATCTTTTCCCATCCTACAATTTTTAAAATATTTTTAATGGCTTCCGCAGAAGGGAGTTTTTGATTTTTTACGTCAAAGTTCCAAACTCGATGTAAAGCACCCGCGGTGATATCAAAAAGTCCATCACTTGCATAAACACACTGTTGAGCATAATCCAGAAGGATAGCCGTTTCTGGATCCACAAGAATCCCTTTTTTATCTCCTGCACTTCGATTGATAGCAGCCGTAAAACTCTTTGGTGAATAATTCGTATAATAACGATCTAGCCGATCGGCTTCTGCAAAAATCGCATTAAAAACATTTTCTGCGGCTACATCATCACGTGCATATATGTAAAGGTTACATATACACCCCATTGAGCGGAATTGCCTCTTATAGAGTTTCATATTTTTTGTTTAGCATCTAAAATTGCATGCTCAACAATAGAAAAAGTTATAATTTGAGGCAACACTTTTCCATAAGGAAGGCTCGGCCCATAAACAGCATAAAAAGGAATTCCATTTCGGTTAAAGCTTTTTATATATTCATAGACATCGGGATCTTCAGATGTCCAATCTACCTTTATCAAGACAGCATTATTCTTTTTTATAAAATCCTTTACTTTTTTATTATCAAGAACTAAGAGCTCATTCGTTTTACAGGTTAAACACCAATCAGCTGTAACATCCACCAATACAACTTTATTTTGTTGTAAATTCATTTTAATTTCTTTTATTTTTTCTGCCATTGTTTCATGAGGGGAAATATTATGATTTTCTGGCTTAAAATTTATAAAAAATGAAGTAAAAGAGGTAACAATTAAAATAAGAATAAGGGAAATACATTTTCTCTTATATTGAGGGTTCTTTTTAAGAAGCCAAAACACCACAAGCATGCATAGCATCATCGATAGGACCAGCATTGCATTCACTCCTAAAACTTGACTTTTAAGAACAAAAAAGAGCCATATCATGGTTATGAAAAAACCCCAACCCATCACATGTTTCAAATAAATCATCCATTTGCCAGGTTTAGGAAGTAAGGACGCTATTTGTGGAAAAATCATAATCAGAATAAAGGGTAAGGAGAGGCCCATTCCCAGACCCATAAACATAAGCAAAATTTCGAAGGAACTTCGTGAAAGAGCAAACGTAACGGCTATGCCTAAAAAGGGGGCCGAACAAGGAGTTGCGAGAAGAGTGGCAAAGGCACCTGTGAGAAAGTGACCCATATATCCTTCTTTTAGACTATAATTATACCCCATATCAGTCATGCGAGTTGGTAAAATAATTTCATAAAATCCCCAGAAATTTGCTGTAAATAGAGTGAGGACGATCATCATAAAGATCAAAAATAAAGGCTCTTGAAATTGCATTCCCCATCCAAATGATTTTCCAAAAAAACCGAAGGATATAGGAATCAAAGCCAAAAGAAAGAATGACGATATAATGCCTAGTACTGAGGCAAAAAAAGATTTTCTTATGGCTTGCGTAGACTCTTCTCGAGATCGAGATAATGAAAAAACCTTTATCAAGATGACGGGCAGAACACACGGCATAAAATTTAAAATAAACCCCCCTAGAATTGCAAAAGAAAACATCGTCATCGTTTCTTCGATACTTGCTGGCATGGCTTCAATGGGAAGGGTTGTTTCAATTGAACTCTCCCCACTTTTCAAAGTAAAAGTTAGGGATTGACCAATAAGATTAGGAGTACGCACGATGTTGTTTGTGGTGCTCTTATAAACGGGGACCTCAAGTGTTGAAAGGTTCCCATTTTTATTATTATTTTCTATATTAGTTATTTCCCCAAAAAAATTATTATTATTTCCTTCAATAAATAATAAAGGTGAAATAAGTGGGTTTTCATGAAAAACTGTTATTCTTAAATAAGAAGGAGGACTATCTTTGGGAATAAAATAGGCTGATTGAATGTTTAAAAAGGGGACATTTTTATGAGGAACATGATGAAGGGTGGCTTCAATTGCACTCGCGTCAGGAGAAGGAGCGCTCGGTCCAAGGGGCACATATAAAGTTACGGATTTATTTTGAGGAATACAATTTGCTTGATCGCAGGCTAAATAATTCAAATACCCATGGAGGAGCAAGGGAGCATGACTATTTTTTAAAGTTACTTTTAGAGGAAACAAAACATGGTCTTCATAACCATTAACGATCCTATTAAAAGATTGGAATTTAGAAGGAGTTGGCCAAAGAATTTCAGATGTGCTTAAGTTTTGAGATCCTGTCCAATCTATTTTTAATCCATACCCCGCAGCTCCAGGAGTACGCCAATAGGTTTTCCATCCTGAATCAAGATGGATATCTAAGCCTATCCATATAACTTTCTCATTTCCCACCCCATCAACAGAGGACAAAAGCCTAGCCTCCGAAACAGATTGAGCAACCTCTTCAAATAAGGCTGTTGATTCTGTTGGGAAAAAGATAATTAAAAGAAAAACTAAAAAGAAAAATAGTTTATAGAGCCCTCTGATAAGGCAAATCATTTCTAATTGCAACCACATCCACCTCCTTGAATACCAAAACCCCCCTCTGTCCCTTCTCGGCTAAAATCGACATGCTCGGTAAAAGCATTTAACAAAGGATTGGGGATAATTTTCATATGGCTTTGCGCAAGATTCTCCCTTTCCCAAGGTTCAACATTTGTGCAGCCAACTACACCGAAAACGATAACACTACCAAACCATGTCCATATTATTTTTTTATCTAATTTCATTATAGTACAGATTCTATCTTTTCTTCAATTTTATTTATGTCTTCTTCATGAAATCCCGGATTTATATAAATTATATTTCCTGTACGATCGATTAAATAGCTTGTGGGCATGGTCTCCAATCCAAAAGACTCAGCAGTTTTCTTTCCTTCACTTAAAATAGTAAAATTTGCTGGGTGGTCATTTAAAAATTCGAGAGCCTTATCTTTGTTATCATCAATATTAATTCCAACGATTTCAAACCCTTTGTCTTTATACTTATTATAAAGATCATTGTAGGTGGGGAAAGAAGCTTCACAAGGAACGCACCAGGACGCCCAAAAATCGACAAGAACGACTTTTCCTTTTAAGCTACTTGAGCTAACGGTATTTTCACCCTTTAAACTAGGAAGAGAAAAGGATTTCATTGTTCCCATCGACGCAGAATGCACAATGGCTCCATTAGAAAAGAGTAGGAAAAGAAGAGCCGCAGAAAACAGTATAGATTTAGCAAGAGTATTCCTATTTTTAAGCATCTAGAACTCCATGATAATGGTCTATTATCATTAAAGAATTATTCTTAAAGAAATGTTAAAGGGAACGATAAATTTATTTTTATTGTCTGAAATATTTACAGTGTCATTTGACAGGCGAAGCTTTTTAGACTTATTTCTTTGATAGTAATAGAGACCTGTTTGAAAAGAAACAGAAATATTCGTATTGAACCGATAGTCTATACCAGCGAGTAAAGCTCCATTAAATAAGTTCTGACTTTTAAAAATCTTAAACTTTCCAATCTTTGGACCCACCACTTGAGTGATATGATTGGCATAATAGACATCTGATCGTGTTTCCGGCTGCCATTCTGTTCCAGCCATGATTCCTGTAAAAGGAGAAAAAGCTGTCTCAGTGTTAAAATAATATTTGCCTCCAATATCTGTTCGATAGGTTGTTCTTGTATTAAATTTGTAAGCATTTGCCATGGCTATTATAGGTGTCGAAACGGGCTTTTCATTCAAAACTCCCAAATCGACAAAGAGTTCGAGAAAATCTAAGGGGAAATACCCGACTTGAAAATCATACCCAATCCCATTGCGTTGTGTATCATTGAACCCAAAACCTCTTTGGCTTTTATAAGCATCAAGAGCCGTTATAAAAGGGCTGGATTGGGGTGAAGTAAATTTTGTATCCACTTTTCTTCTCCCAAAACTAAGCCCGCTAAATGCGATAGAAATGGGTTGGATAACAATATCTCCTGCTTGATAAACAGAGTTAGATTTTTCTTTCCGCTTGTAAGAGGGCTTACTCGGTAAGTCGGAATTTAACTGAATGGTTACATATTTAGATTGAAACTGGTTATCAGGGTTTTTCGCCCCTCGATTCCTAGTCATACTATAGCCCGTTGAACGATTCGCAAGACCAAATGTAGCACTAAGACTTATATTAGGATCAGTGAATGTCTTCGTAACTGTAATGTCCCAGCCAATAACACCAAAATTTGCTAAACGATAGTCAGAAGAGGCTGCACCTCCCCTTTTCAAGGGTTTACTTTGAAGGAAAAAGGGAGTTGGCGTTGTATGAAAGGAAAGAGCATAAAATCTAGCGCGATTTTGAGAGTAATACCTTACTTTAGGAGCTATCTCCCACGATTTAAAGAGAGGCTGATAATAGCCAAACTCAAAAGTATTAGAACGAAGGTTCCAGTTATTTAGAGCAAAACGGTAATTAAAATGGATGGAAGAATCAAGATAAGGCACATAATGGACCAACTGTGTACCAAAGGCACCTGTTACCCGCGCAGAGGGACGCCGTTCATATCCGACAAAAATATTAGGCCCGGAAAGCTCTGCGCCAGGCCAATTGACAGTATTGGGTCCATTGAAAGCAATTCGCTTATAAGGGTCAGAAAGAAAGCCATTATCTATGATAAGTTCCACATTTTGCTGAACAACGAAATTTTTGTTAATATCTTGTTTAAGACCAACAAGAATACTTTCTGTATTACTTGTTCCACTATTATGGAGGATAGGACCCGAGAAAGAAGTATTGGAAGGCTGACTGATATTAAATGCATAACCTATACCAGTATAAAGAATCGTATTTTTTTTGTTGAAATACCATTCTGTATTGAGATTGGCATAAAAAGATTGATAATCATGTTCAGTAGAATATCCTGCTTTTCCAGATAGTTTACTCTTGGGAAAATAGTAGTTTGCAATTAATTGAGCATCATTTCTTGTTTCTATAATGGAAGCACCTGTCCTTACTTCGGTCAAAAAATAGTTTGGATCGACACTGGTGCCAGGAATAACAATACCTACCGGCGCAATAATATGAGGAAAATAGCCAACTGTACTCGCCCCTGTCATCGCATCCCTGGTTATAGACAGGCCAAATTCAAAATTTGAGGAAAGAGGAAAGAGTACTGAACCCTCATAAGAATCTATCTTATAATGGTTTTTATTTTCAGAATAAGTTGAATAGAATGTCTCCATTTGAGGACTTGTAGAAATTGAATCTTGAGCTTTCGCTGCTGAAACGCCGGGAAGAGCTAAGGCAATGGCAATGAGAGAATCGACGATGGCATCATTTTTTTTGGGGAGCTCCCTCTTACAAAGCTTGCTTGAAACTTCTTCCCTGCTTATTTCTTTGTTAAGTAAGGTCGCATTTGATGAAGTTCCCATATGCAGTTTCTTTTTATTTTTTAGCTAAATTTTAATCTTTTAATCATGAATTTTATATAGCATCAAGGAGATTCTATTTGTTTTGGTGGATGGGAGTAATTTGAAAGGTTTAAATAATTTAGCCTTCTTAACGATTTATGAAAGATTTTAATATAGATTTTCCGTACCTTGAAAATTTTTTGAGGGGGGAACGTGCAATGAAAAAACAGGTTAGCCTTTTGGCAACTTCAGTTGGGATTACATCCCATGTGTAGTGATGTATTTATTAATACGAACGGTTACCATATCGTAGCACGTACCTTCGATTTTCTTGTTAATCTGGC
>JAKBAL010000113.1 GCA_021809225.1 Pseudomonadota bacterium
TCCGCAAAATTCCCTAAGCCATTGTGAATAACGCCTAAATATCCTGAAGCTTTTGCTAAACCAATGTGGTCTTCAACATTTTTTTTGTAAATTACAAAGCTCTGCTCAAATAATTCTTTAGCTTTTTCATAATCACCTAAGCCTCTGGAAACATTCCCTAAATATACTAAAAAATGAGCAATTTTATTATGGTTTTCGTGGTCACATTGTTTCAATTTTGCAAGGCCGTCTATCAATAACTTCCTTGCTTTTGTAGAGTTACGTAAATAATAATAAATGCAACCAAGTTCACCACTGATTGATCCTCTGTTCTTATCATTTAATAAATTATTATGGCTTAAAAATTGCTCAACATGCCTGTATAAACTTTTCATTTTTGTAAAGTCTTCTTTATCAACAACATCACTCATATAAATACCCAGGGTATTTGCAATAGCCTGAATTGAATTTTGATTTTGTTGCAAATCTACTGTTTTTGTTAAATAAGCTAATATTATTGCTTGAGTGCTTCGATGAATTGAAAAACCTAAGTCCAGATGATAAGCAGTAGAGATTTCATTTGTTATCAGAGAATGTTTTTTTAAATGATAAACAAAGCTATCGACAATAAGAGCATCCTTATACTTAATGAGCAAATCTCTTGGAATATTTTGAGAATCAAGAAGGCTGATAAAGAGCAGCAAGTCTTTAAAATCAGGATTTGTATCAATAAGATGCTTTAGAGATAAGGTAATAATTCCATATCGTGTTTTGGTATAGTCCCCTGCTTCTTGTAAAATTGTTTTTTGTACATTTAAAAAATCCATATTATATTTCAGCATATTTTCTAAATAATTTTTGTAGGAAACATGTGTAGTTTTTAAATAGTACGCTGCAACTGAGACATCTAAAGGAAAGGGAGGAATTTCAATTAAAAAGTTTTTCGCTTCGTTTACTTGGGCCGGCGTAAAAGTAAGAGCCCCACCGTTATTCATAATTTTTATAAAAAGATTTAACTTTTGTTCTGAATTTAACTCATTTACGACAACAGAACTGTCAACATAATTATTATTTTCAAGGTTACTATCTTGAGTAGTTAGTATAATTCTTCCTTGCCCCCACTTTCCAGGATCCTTAGGAAAATATTTTTGGATGTCAGTAAATTGTTTTACGTTATCATAAATTAAAAACCAATTTGAATGAATTCTTAGCTTTTCTTTTACAAATTGAACAATTTTTTCTTCTCGATCCACTGAGTTCTTTATTTTTAAGATTCCTCTTAATATCTTTTGATCTTTCTCTGTTGTTGAGAGTGCTTGGGCAAAACTTTCAAATGATGCATTTAAAGTTTCTTTTGTTTCAGCATTAATTTCCCAAAGAACTTGTACGTTTTGTTCACTCATATACATTCGTGCAAGGGTTGTTTTTCCTGCTCCCCCAATACCAATAAGGGCAATTGTTTGAATCCCACTGCGATCTTTAAATCGTTCATTAATTTGCGTAGTTAATTCAGGACGGTTAAGGATAACTGATTGTGTAGGAACCTCCAAATCAGATCGAATAGAAATCATTTCTTCATTTTTTTGAGCTTCATCAGAACGGGTGGCTTGAATCGAATTTTGATCTTTTCCACCTTCACCATTTTTTTTAAAGTGTAAAATCCCCGTTACCATAAAACCCACAAGAAAAACGACTAAGATAAAGTACCATTTTTTATGATGTTTGTTAGAATTTCTAATAGGAGCATAATTAATTTCCCCATTTGCTAACTCTCTTGCTTCTAAAGGGAGAAGCAGGTCTTTAGGATCAACAAAATCCTCCATAACATGGAACTGTTTTTTAAATTCCAAATAAATACTATTAAAATTAGAATCAGAAATTATTTTCTTTAATATTTCAAAAACTAAGAAATAATATTTTTTTTGATCTCCGTGATCCAGAAAGTTTACATCTACATATTCCTCAAGAACTTTTAAAGATCCCTTCTCTGCTGGCATAAGCAAGAGAACACAATTTTTATTGTTTGAGAGCAAAGCAGATTCTTGCATTTCTACAGTCTGAATTGGCGAATTAAAGGGGGTAATATGTAGGATAAAACTGTTTTTGTGAGATTCACCCACAGAGTCAAAAGATTTTCGGACGTCTATAGAGATCGTAATGCCTGCTAGGCTCAAAGCTGCTTTCAAATAGTCTCCTAAACAGCTTTGTCCTTCTTGCTCCAGATCATTGATTATTAAACAGGAAAAACTGACTTCTTTACTCAGCTTAGCAACTTCTCTTAGGGATTTATTAAAGACAGCCTGCGCCAACATGGCTGTGTAATAATTCCTTAAAAGGGGAAGTTTATCCGATCTTTCAATAAAATCGATAATGCTTTCTCGTGAGTTACAGCCAAGCTTTAGCATTATGTTATGACTATGATTTTCAACTGTTTTTGGCGATATAGAGAAAAAGGAAGCTGCTTTTTTTACCGATCTTCCACAGACAAAAAACGTAATGATATCGATTTCTCTACGTGTGAGTTTTATGCCATTTATTACTTTTAAGTGCTGAGAGTAGATATCTTGAATAAGGTTTGTGTCGTTATTTTGCATGGTTAATCAGGCAAATCCCCACTTTAAAGAGATAAAAACACATAACAGATAAGCTACTTTAGAGATCAGATATGTTCTCCACAAGTTTAAACATTACTTTTGTCCATATTACTCTAAAAAAATTCCCCTAAGGGCATCCCCTAGGGGAATTTTCAGGATAGAAAACTTAAATAAGCGCCTCCATTCTTTTCCTTAATCTCGATACTGACAAAGAAGCAATTTTAAGTTTGTGAGAGAACAAAGTGGTTTAATATGATGTTCTTTGGTTAAATTTAGGTAGTTAACATCATTGTTTGGTCGATACACCTCCGATTGAAAAGTCGGAGGGTTTTTTATTATTACACATTTTCATCTATAAAAAATATCCTCTTCATTCTTAAAAAACATCTAAAATTATTCAAAGATTTTTCCCTTGGGTACCCTTCTTAGGTGAACTTCCAGGATGGCTAAAGTATGCACTCTCAAACATTCTTTTGATCACGGGTCGTACTGGTTTTCTAAAAATTACAGAATCAGCTCGTAAAAAACCTAAAGTCATTTTTAAAAAGGAGCCCACCATGAGAAAAACAAACACAGTATTCCAAAATAAAAAAGAAAATAAATCATATTTTATAATATTATTAATTGGTTTTTTATTGTTTTATTCCTCTGAACTATTTGGAGAATTTCCAGATCTAGAAGAAACACCCCTTGGTTTTTACACGAGAAGCTCTCGTCCGACAATAAGTTCTAAAAAGATGCCCCAAAGCCATTTCCTTAAAACAACGCCTGTTAAAAATCAGGATCCATTAGGAACCTGCACAAGTTTTGCTGCGAGTGCTTGTGGAGAACATTACCACCGAAAATTGTTTTCGGAGGCTGAGTTCACTGTTTTAGCCGAAACTCATCTTCCACCAAGTGCAGGCGGAGATTGTAAACCAGGGTTGTATTTAGGACATGCTCTCAGAGTAGCTCAACTGTATGGATTTGTTGATGAACAAAGACTGCCCTATGAAAGCTATCTCAGCTATGTCGCGCGGACAAATAACATAGATACACGCTATCATGATTGGAAGGAAAAATTAAGACAAGACAATCAACCCATTATCTGTAATAAAGTGAGCGCACGTACGCTCCCAAAAACAGCCTATAATACAACAATGGCAGAAATAGGAGTAGACTTACGTCTTTTAGGCACGAATGAGGATTACGGGTATCTACTCCCTCAAATTTCTGTGATTCATCACGTTTCTAAAGATTGTTTAAATCATGCTCTACAGGGCGAACAACCGCAAGACACCTGTATTGGTATCCCTGCAAAGGCAGATATTCAATGGGTAAAATATGAACTTGCTAAGAGTCATCCAGTGGCAATGGCTATTTCTGTTTTTGAAGGATGTTGGACTACATCTACGATCAGTATGCCCAATGGAAGGAGTAAATACATAGGGTCTCATGCTGTTGTTTTGACCGGATTTGACGACATAACCAAAAGATTTACGCTGAAAAATAGTTGGGGAGAAAAGTGGGGAAAGTTTGGATTTGGAGATATTTCTTATGATTATGTTAAATTGTACTCTACAGAATTAGTAGCTGTTGGCAGATAGGTAAGCTTATTCCTCCTGAAGCTCTTTCAAATTTTCATACAACTGAAGAGCTTCAGGATTTGCGAGGACTTCTTTATTTTTTACAGGACGATTATGAATAACCTCTCGAACTGCAAGTTCGACAATCTTGCCGTTTTTTGTCCGTGGAATATCTTCAACTTGTAGAATTTTGACTGGCACATGGCGGGGAGAGGCATTCACACGAATCTTTTTCTTAATCAGATCACGTAGCTCTGATGTTAAGCTTATCCCTTCCTTCAGCTTTACAAAGAGAATGACCCGAACATCTCCTTGCCAGTCTTGGCCAACAACGATACTTTCTAAAACATCAGGCGCTTGTTCAACTTGTCGATAAATTTCAGCGGTGCCAATACGGACACCCCCGGGATTGAGGACCGTATCAGAGCGACCATAGATAATGAATCCTCCATGTATTGTATGCTCAGCATAATCGCCCTGACTCCAAATTTGTGAATACTTTTCAAAATAAGCCGCGTGATATTGTTGATCGTCCTCATCATTCCAAAAGAAAACAGGCATAGAGGGAAAAAACGTCGTACATACAAGTTCTCCCTTTTGTCCCCTGACAGAATGGCCTTCTTCATCAAAAACTTGAATGTTCATTCCAAGTCCAGGGGCCTGGAGTTCTCCCCTCCAAACTGGATTTATGGGATTACCTAGAACAAAACATGAAAGGATATCTGTTCCCCCTGAAATAGAAGCTAAGCAAATATCAGAGGCAACGTGCTCATAAATAAAATCAAACCCTTCTGGAGCTAGAGGAGAGCCCGTAGAAGTTATCATCCGGAGGGAGGAAAGATCATACTTATTTTTCGGATGAATCTCAGCCTTTTGCAAAGCATCAATATATTTTGCTGAGGTTCCAAAAAAAGTCATCTTTTCAGCTTCAGCATATTGCCACAAAATGTGCCCTGCAGGAGATCCATCATAAAGCAAAAGTGTGGCTCCTGAAGCCAATGCAGAAACTTGCCAATTCCACATCATCCATCCACAGGTCGTGAAATAGAAAACACGATCCCCAGACTTTATATCACAGTGAAGTTGATGCTCTTTTAGATGTTGCAACAGCGTCCCTCCCACGCCATGGACAATGCACTTGGGACGACCTGTGGTCCCAGAGGAATACATGATAAAGAGAGGGTGATTAAAAGGAACCTGAACAAAATCAATTTCTTCAACGTCCTTAAAGATCGTCAAAGCATCGTCCCAGCGGCTCAAAAGCGGATGGGAAGGAAGGGACAAGGGTTGATCCCCATAAGGAAACACAATAATTTTTTCAAGGCTAGGGAGCCCTTTGCAAATTTCTTCAATTTTGCCAAGGCAGTCAAAGTGCTTACTATTATAATAATAACCATCCGCACTGAACATCACTTTAGGAGCAATTTGGCCAAATCGATCTATAACACCAGTCACACCAAAATCAGGCGAACACGATGACCATATAGCTCCCAAAGAGGTTGTCGCTAACATAGCTATCACGGCTTCAGGGGTATTGGGGACGTAGCCCACAACACGATCTCCTTTTCCGACCCCAAGAGATTTTAAATAGGCGGCTATTTGAGCAACGGTTTTATAGAGTTCTTTATACGTAAAGGTACGCTTAACTTTATCTTCTCCCCAAAAAATAAGACAGAGTGTCTCTAGAGAACGTGACCGTAATAGATTTTCCGCATAATTGAGTTGTGTATCCTTAAAAAACTGCGCCTTGAAAAGACCATGAGGAGCATGAATTTCTGCAGACCCCTTCACTGATGTTATAAGACCACAGAAATCCTCTACCGCCTCCCAAAAATCTTGAATATGGGCAATAGACCACTGATGCAACGCTTCAAATGTTGCGAGATTAAGTTGATGCCGGCAATTAATCTTACCCATAAATGAGGTAAGGTTAGCTTTTTGAACTTGAGTGGGCCTTGGCTTCCACAAGGGATTGTTTTTATTTTCCATTTATCAATCATTGCTTATTTTTTAGGCTAGATCAAGCAGCTTGACTCACTTTTTACATAAAATTTCATGAACAAAAGAAAAAAATAACAGCCCTATAAAATTGACTGTCAGCCTTAATCGATCTATCATAATGGTATAAACAACACATAAAAGAAAAGGTGGTTTCATGCAAATTCAAATTACGGGGAAAAAACTTGACGTTAGTGAATCTCTTCGACGCCAATCAGAAGAAAAAATTCAAGATGTCTCTCAAAAGTATGATTTAAGACCCTTAGAATCTTCGATCACGTTTTCAAAAGATGGACCTTTGGTCAGATGCGATATTGAAATGCATTTAGGACGTGGCGTTTATGTTCGAGCCTTTCAAGATACAAATGATGCATATTTAAGTCTTGATCAAGCGATCGATACATTTGAAAAACGACTGCGTCGTCACAAGAAAAAGCTAATCGATCATAATAAAAAAAGGGACGTGATTTATGAAAAAACTCCTGCCTATCAATATGTTATTACTTCTGAAACAGACAAAGAAGTTGAACCAGATCACCCCCTTATTATTGCTGAGGTTAAAACAGAAATACCCACTTTAACTGTGAGCGAAGCTGTTATGCATCTCGATCTTTCCGACACACAAGCTATGCTTTTTACAAATGTAGCTCATAACCAGCTCAATGTCGTCTATCGTCGACCTGACGGAAATATCGGATGGATTTCTCCATCGAAGGATTCACTATCATGATAAAGCCTGTGAGCTTTTTTTGGGGGGTCTTCCTTTTTCTCAATACGATGGGTGCACAAGCTGCTATTGAGTCACAAAAGACTCAAACTGAATCTCCAAAAACAGTGATTATTGACATACCGTCTGACTTGCCTCCCTCTCCTTCAGCTGAGGCAATTGTGCCTCACCATCTCTTTTCTGATGAAACACCAGGATATGATGCGTTCCAAACAGGAGAGGAGCAGGAGGCAAGCATAAAAAAGCTCGAGGAAAGAATACAAAAGCTGGAAGAAAGAATCACAGCTTTAGAACAAAAGGGTTT
>JAKBAL010000114.1 GCA_021809225.1 Pseudomonadota bacterium
TTGCCTTACTGCATATCAACTGAGAGAAAATAAACCCAATATGAAATTTTACTCACCTGAGCTTATCCAAAGTTGAGGTTAATTTAGAATGTTTTCATCAAAGTCTTCCTTAGCAAGCTGGTTAATGTTGGTTTTCTTTGGTATATCTCGCCTCAATCTCCCATTGGTATTTGTCGACTGGTTAATTCAAGCCTCTGTCCAGCTCCTTTTTGGATTAATTTTCTATCCTTTACTTGTCTTAAGACACAAAACCTGTCCGTTTTTTCTCACTCAATAAAATCTGTACTATAAAAAACTACAAAATTACCCTATTTCTTTAAAATAAGACTCTCTTGGCTGTTTTAAAATAAGGACATTTCTAAATTGCAGAATCGGACATTATCAAATTGCGCTTACATAACCTCAGTTCGGCGTAAGAAATTAAGAAAGCTTTAGAAACCAGTGGATCGTGAGTGCGTCTACACCACGAACTCAGGTTTATCTATTGGTATAAACATTGAGCTATTAAGAGACGTGGAGGAGCTTTGTTTTGTTGTTTTCAGGCTCCCCCGTTGGTTATACTCGTATAATTATATCCGTCCTAAAAGGAACAATATAAGAAGAATAATAAGAATAAAGCCGAGGATTCCACTGGGACCGTATCCCCAGCTGCGACTATGTCCCCATGTTGGCAAAGCGCCAATCAAAAGAATTACTAAAATAATTAAAAGAATCGTTCCCATAAGTAGATCTCCTATTTTATTGTTTATCAAAGAGGCTTTTTTTACCCTTTTTTAGTGACTCGTAACGCATGTATTTTTTCAAAAACTTATTTTTTTGAAGGCTCACTCGTTTCGGGTTCCTTAATCTTGTGGCAAGTGACTTTAATTCTGACCATTTTTCCATTAGCTCTGAGGTCGTAGTACATTTCTCCACTTTTGATTTGGTTTCCAATAGACTTTATTTCAAAATTGGGATCATTAATAACGGCTTGAAGCGTTGGGTCTGTTGAAGATGGCTCTTTCAATGTAAATTCTTTGTTACCTTCTCTTGCTTTTCCTTCTTGTTGAACAAGACTCTTAATGTCTTGTGGCTTAAAGTTTTCTAAACGTATGTGAGTTTCTGAGCTGTGAGCCGTCATTATCTAATCTCCCCTTCTTAAACGCAGAAGTTTGCGTGTATGTCGTATTTTAGGAAAAGAAGGTTAATTTTTAGTAAAAACTTGAAATGATTGGTAACGTTGACTAAAGTCCTGATCCCCACCAGTAAATGCTGACAAAAAGAAAGAGCCAGACCACATCCACAAAATGCCAATACCAGGCGGCGGCTTCAAAGCCGACGTTCCGATCGGGCGTAAATTGGCCAAGGCGAGCTCGGAACCAACAGACTATTAAGAAAAGAGTTCCAACAATAACGTGAGCTCCATGAAAGCCGGTTGCCATATAAAAGGTGGATGGATAAATGCCTTCCTTAAACCCAAAAGTAGCATGGGCGTACTCATAGGCTTGGACACAAGTGAAAGTAAGGCCTAAAAACACGGTGGCCCCAATTCCTTTTAAAACGTCTTTTGTATGGTTCTCTAAGAGAGCATGATGTGCCCAGGTAATGGTGGTTCCTGAAAGTAAAAGGATCAGCGTATTAAAATAAGGGTAATCAAAAGGATCGAGGGGGTGGATTCCTTTAGGAGGCCAAACTCCTCCCATTGTTTCTGTCGGAAAAAGGCTTGCGTTAAAAAAAGCCCAAAAGAACGCTACGAAAAACATGACTTCTGAAGTAATAAAAAGAGCCATCCCCGCTCGCAGCCCAAATTGAACGGGTCGGGTATAAATTTCCCTATCTTCTGATTCTAATATAACATCTCGCCACCATCCAACCATTGTAAAAAGCACAATAGCAAGACCCATCAGCAGAACGTAAAACCCATGATGGTGCATCAAAAGAACGAGCCCTATTGCTGATACAAAGGCTCCGATTGATCCTACGAAAGGCCAAGGGCTAGGATTTACAAGATGAAAGGGGTGAGTTTTGTTATTCGTCATGGTGGTTATGCTCATCTAATAACCTCTAAAAAATTCGTCATCCCGGAATTTAGAAAATCTTAGCGAAGCGTAAGCTGAGCGTTAGATTTTTTTAATATCCGGGACCCAGGAAATTCTTTGAAGCAGATATATTTCAGAAAATAGTATAAGGCAAAAACCAAACAAAATGGAAATATTTTTATTAATTCAAGCATTTTTCTGGGTCCCGGATACTAAAAACCCTAATGCTCACAAGAGTTCGCAAAGGGTTTCTAAGTCCCGGGATGACGAATTGGAGAAAGATATCCCCTATTTCCCCTCTTTTGCCCATAAGGTATGAATGCTGGGCAGCCCTGTGGGCCCCAAGGGAGGATGTTCTACCTTATTCCAATAGGCCACATAATCTTTGCTGCGATGGCCAAGGGGAATTACATAATGTCCCGACAAAAGAACGCGATCAAGAGCTTTAACTGCGGCCACCAATTCTTCCCGTTCCTTAGCGCTGGTAATTGTATTGCAGAGGGTATCCACAACGGGGTTTTTGATCCCCGGATAATTCCGCGTTCCCGGCTCATCAGCTGCTTTTGAACTCCAATAAAAAGCTTGCTCTTGTCCCGGTGACATGGAGTGACCCCAGAAATGCATGATCATATCAAAGTCCATATTCACACGGCGGTTTTCATATTGGGCGGCATCTGTCGTACGGACGTTTGCAGTGATTCCGAGTGGCTTTAAATTACGGGCGAGTGCAAGGGCTACCTTTTCATTCTCTGGCAAATTCAAAAGAATTTCAAAGGTAAAGGGCTTTCCCGTCTTTTCATTAACGAGCTTGCCTCCCTTGGTAACCCAGCCAGCTTCTTTCAAAAGCTCTCGTGCGATTTTTAGATTTTCTCGACTTCCCTTTTCAAAGGTGGGGAGAGTATAAGGTTTTTCGAAAACCTCAGTTGGCAGTTGCGCCCGGAAAGGCTCGAGAAGAGCCAATTCTTGGCCCTCAGGAAGGCCTTTGGCGGCAAGCTCCGTATTATCAAAGAAGCTTGTGGTACGCGTGTGGGCACCATGGGACATTGTCTTATTCAGCCAATCAGCATCAAAGGCATAGGCGAATGCTCGCCGAACACGGGGGTCTTGGAAAATGTCTCGCCGGGTATTGAAGACAAAGGCTTGCATTCCGACTTGGTGTTGGTGAGGGATTTCAATACACTGAACAAGGCCTTTTTGAGCCGCAGGGAACTTATATTTTTCTGCCCATTTTCCAGGATCTGATTCTTCCCGCATATGCACCTCGCCTGCCTTAAAGGCTTCAAAAGCAACGGTTGCATTCTTATAATAATCAAAGCGAAGGGTGTCGAAATTGTAAGAGCCCTTGTTGACGGGAAGATTAGCACCCCAATAATTCGGGTCCCTCTTATAAATGATGCACCGTCCAGGCTCAACTTTTGCAATTTTATAAGGTCCGCTGGTCAGGAGGGGGGTAAGACCTGTTTTCTCAAAATCTTTTCCCTTAAGGTCATGCTCTGCGATAAGAGCCATGGTGCCCATGATAAGGGGTATTTCAGCGTCATACTTTCCGTCTACCTTCTTAAAGGTGAATTTGACTTTATGGTCATCCAAGACCTCAACTTTTTCAACCTTTTTATAAGTCATTTGTTGGTTGGGTGTGCCGTGCTCTAAAAAGGTGTGATAGGAAAAAGCGACGTCCTTTGCTGTAATGGGGATCCCGTCCTGCCATTTGGCCTTTGGATTGATGGTAAAGGTAATCCAAGAACGATCGGGCGCGATTTCAAGGCTTTCTGCAACTCGTCCATACAGGCTGAAAGGCTCATCAGGAGAGCGTGCAAGGAGGCTTTCAAACAAGGCGTCCCGAATACCAGCAGGGGCGGTTCCTTTAAGAATAAACGGATTGAGGGTGTCATAGGTTCCCACAATCGCAAGTTTCAACTCACCACCCTTTGGGGCATCGGGATTGACAACGTCAAAATGGGTGAAATTGGGGGGGTACTTAAGGCCGCCGTGCATGGCAATGCCATGTTGTTCTTTAGCTTGGAGGGGGGTTGTAAATGTAAGAAGAAAGGCACTGATTAACATAAATGAATGGATTTTTTTCATGGTAGCACCTAATTATAACGGGTAAACTTACCAAACAGCTCTATCATATTTACAAGAAAATGCAACTCTTGTTGATGAAGACTCTTGAGAAAGAAACTTGCCTCTGCGTATGATACCAGGAAAATAATGAGGATATCAGTGCGAGTCATTAACCTTTTTTTAGGGATTCTTTCCACCCTTATTCCTACTACTTTGGTATGGGCGGATCGTCCTCGGCCGTGGCAAATGTACTATCAAGATCCGGTTACGCCTGTTATGGAGAATCTTTATGATTTCCATACGACCCTCCTTATTATTGAAGGAATCATAGTCTTTTTGGTCGCAGCCCTTCTTATCTTTGTCGTAGTACGTTTTCGTGCTTCGAAAAATGCTGATCCTTCAAGAACAGCCCATAATACGTTATTGGAAATAATTTGGACTACTATCCCTGTTTTGATTCTTGTTTTTATTGCGTTTCCTTCTTTTAAACTTCTCTACATGATGGATGTGACGCCGAAATCCCAACTGACGATAAAAGCCATTGGTAATCAGTGGTATTGGACTTATGAATATCCTGATCATAACATTCGATTTGATAGCAATATCGTGCCAGATGATCAGCTGAAGCCAGGCCAACTTCGTTTATTTGAAGTTGATAATCGGGTTATTGTTCCCACGAATACGAACGTTCGCGTGATTACGACCTCCTCCGATGTTCTTCATAGTTGGGCGGTTCCTGCCTTTGGAGTAAAACGAGATAGCGTTCCAGGTCGGTTGAATGAAACATGGTTTAATGTGAGGAAAGAAGGGGTTTATTACGGTCAATGTTCTGAACTTTGTGGTGTTAAGCACGGGTTTATGCCTATTGTGGTGGAGGCGGTGTCCCCTGCCCAATTTGATCAATGGCTTGCATCCAAAAAAAGCGTCCCGCAGACTCATAGTGGAGGATAAAAAAAGAAATGTCATATGCAGCAACGGCTGATCATATCCATGAAGACCATGCTCCCACGGGGTGGCGTCGGTGGGTTTTGTCGACCAACCACAAAGACATCGGTACCATGTATATTATTTTTGGCGCTTTTGGGGCCCTTTTTGGGTCAACTCTTTCCCTTCTCATACGGCTTCAACTGGCTCATCCTCATAGTACCCTTCTCGCGGGCAATGAATTCCAAATTTACAATGTGGTGATCACAGCTCATGGGCTTTTGATGATTTTTTTCTTCGTCATGCCAGTACTCATTGGTGGCTTTGGCAATTGGTTCGTTCCCTTGATGATTGGGGCTCCTGACATGGCCTTTCCCCGCTTAAATAATATTAGTTTTTGGCTTTTAATTCCCGCCTTGATTCTTTTAACCCTATCGATTGTGGTGGGATCAGGTGCGGGGACAGGGTGGACGTTTTATCCTCCTTTGAGCAGTATTGGGCACCCGGATCCGGCCGTGGATTTTATGTTGGTGAGTCTCCACTTGGCGGGAGCTTCCTCTATCTTAGGGGCGATTAATTTTATCACCACGATTTTTAATATGCGAGCCCCTGGTATGACTATGCATAAGGTTCCTCTTTTTATATGGGGAATACTCGTGACTGCTTTTTTGCTTCTTTTGGCTGTTCCCGTGTTAGCGGGAGCCATTACCATGTTGCTCACGGATCGTGGCTTTGGGACAAGCTTTTTTGAGCCGGCAGGGGGAGGAGATCCTCTTCTTTTTCAACACCTCTTTTGGTTTTTTGGCCATCCGGAAGTTTATATTATGATTTTACCTGCTTTTGGTATTGTCAGTCAGGTCGTGTCTACATTCGCTCGTAAGGCAGTCTTTGGCTATCTCGGGATGGCTTATGCTATGGTTTCCATTGGCGTTATTGGGTTTGTTGTGTGGGCCCACCATATGTTTACGGTCGGAATGGATGTGAATACGAATGCTTATTTTACAGCCGCAACCCTTATTATTGCAGTGCCGACGGGCATTAAAATATTCAGTTGGATTGCCACCATGTGGGGTGGGTCTCTGACCTTCGAAACCCCCATGCTTTATGCCATCGGATTTATTATTCTTTTCGTAATTGGAGGTGTGACGGGAGTTACGTTGGCCAATGGGGGTGTCGATATCTCACTCCATGATACTTATTTCGTGGTTGGGCACTTTCATTATGTCTTGTCCATGGGAGCGCTTTTTGGAATTTTTGCAGGGTTTTATTATTGGTTCCCAAAAATGACAGGAAAAATGATTCCTAAGTGGATGGGAAATGCTCATTTTTGGCTGACATTTATCGGCGTAAATATCATTTTCTTTCCCATGCACTTCTTGGGTCTAGCGGGGATGCCACGTCGGATTCCTGACTACCCTGATGCATATTCAGGTTGGAATTTTGTTTCATCCGTTGGGTCCATTATGACCTTTGCTGCGGGGCTATATTTTATCTTTATTGTCTTTTACGCTTTTAAATGGGGCAAAAAAGCACCTGATAATCCCTGGGGACCTGGAGCAACAACTTTAGAGTGGACGCTGTCGTCTCCACCACCTTTCCATACTTTTGAAACGCAGCCGCGTATTACATAACATGTCAATTTCTAACTCATTGAAAATAGTATGTTTTTCTGGATTTCTTCGTCTCTACGCTCCTCGAAATGACGGTTGGGCGGATCGTCATTGCGAGGTTCCAAAGGAGCCGAAACAATCGAGCGCTATTGAAGATACAAATGTCTTTGTGGTTTCTCCACCCCAATCCTTAGCAACAGTCGAGGACTACTGGCAACTCTTGAAGCCGCGGGTTATGTCCTTGGTGGTTTTTACAGGGATTGTGGGGCTATTGCTGGCGCCGGGGCCTATTCACCCTGTGATTGCCATAGCCGCGATTTTGTGTATTGCCGTGGGGAGCGGTGCAGCAGGCGCCATTAACATGTGGTATGAACGGGATATCGATGGTTTGATGGATCGGACAAAAGATCGGCCTATCCCTCAAGGGAGGATCCAAGCCGGAGAAGCCCTGGGATTTGGGCTGACCCTTGCCATTGGTTCTGTCATTGTGATGTATACCCTTGTCAATTTTTGGGCAGCGTTT
>JAKBAL010000115.1 GCA_021809225.1 Pseudomonadota bacterium
TAAAAAGTAGCATCTTA
Source organism: Pseudomonadota bacterium (assembly GCA_021809225.1). Next base: position 18 of record JAKBAL010000115.1, read on the forward strand.
CATTTTGTTATAGATTGTAAGGTAATTTGGTTTTTTAGGGAGACCCCCCAGGGAAAAAAGATAGTTTTAGGGGGGGTGAAAAAAGGGGGGAAATTTAGGGGTTTTAGGGCTTTGAACCGGTGGTAATAGGAAATTAGATTTTAAAGTTGCGAAAAAATGGAGGTAAAATTTTCAGAGTTTGAACCGGTGGTAATAGGAAATAATAAAAAAAATCAAAAATTCCTGAAAAAAGAGTGAAAAAGCAAGGGGGGAGTCTTGTAGATTTTTTTAATAGCGTTATTTTAGGGAAAAGGGGCTTTTTTAGTCTCTCTTCTTAGCGATTAGAATGTATCTCCCGAAGATGGAGAAGATTTCCTTTATATTCGTAAAGGCTGATTGCGGAGGCAGTGGTTGTGGTACGATTGGGGTTATAGTTGGAACCGAAGGGCCTGAATAAGTGGAATTAGAAGGGGGTCCAAAAATAAACCGACCAAGAACAAGGGTGAAGGTAAATGTTCCTATCGCAACGGCGCCTAAGCATAGAAGGGGAAACCAACTGTTAGGCGGCGGAACTGATTCAACCATGCGATTTGTTTTGGCTAAATGGTCCTTCGCGGCGACGGTATCTTTGTCCATTTTTTCGATAGCTTCCCTTTGCTCAGCAATAGGAAAAGAGATGGGGTCACTTAGAGTTTGGGCTAGTTGTTTAGAACGATCCATAACCTCAAAAGCGTCTCTAAGGAAAGGATCTGCATTTTTAAAGGCAGATTCCCTTAGATTTGAGACCCGTTCTAAATATGTTGAGACACTCGAATTATGAGATTTATCTACGGTGTTTTCAAGTAACACTGCTTTAAACTGCTCAATAGAAAAAGGGGCTTTGCCGCCACTAAGGTCAGCAGTCACAGGATTAGCGGCTAGCTGAGGAGCGGAAGGTAGTTCCTCAACCTTGGTAGAAACTTTGGTAAGGGTTTTGGAGGTTTTGGTAGCCGCTAAATCCCGCGCGGTTGCGTTTAGGTCAGGTACCCGTAGCGAAAGACCGTTGATTTGTGGTTTGAATGGTTCAAATTGGGAAGAGTTTGCGCTTGGCTCTGTGATAAGAGACTTAGGGAGCACGTCCAAAACTTCCGACGTTGTTTGGGTGATCGTAGTTGTACCTGAAGGCCGGGTATTAGAAAAAGAATGATTGTTCGCCCTACTTTTTGCGATGTCCTCAAGGACCTTTTCCGCGAAGCTGGTAGAGTTATTTTTTCTTCTCATTCTTCCCTTCTATTTATTATTCAATGTCCTCAAAATAAGTTTGAACGGTGCTAGTGGTAACATTTTCCGCAACCTGTGCGGGGGTAATTCCTTTAGAACAACACGTACAGGTACAGAACCGCAAAGAACGATTATATATACCCAATAAAATAGCTTTTGTAACCGCTACTTCTTCACTGCTAAAACCGATGAGATGATGAAGTTGTGCTATGATATCCTGCTGTGCGGTTACCAGCTCTACAAGTTCATTGTGAGCCGGGACTAGTTTTTCCAGGCAAGTGGTATTTACTTTTAGTATCCCGGACATGTCCGTCACTCTAGCTTCATTCGTGTTAACGTCCTTAGTCAAGTTGTGCATACTGTTGAAAATTCCTGAGACAGTAAAAGAGTTATAATTCCAGAAAAGATAAAAGCCACCGCCGATAAGTGTACCAGCAATAGCAACAGCACCGTAGTGGTTTTGTAAGAAAATAAAGAGAGTAGAAAGGATGTTGCTTAAAGCCCCCCCTTTAGCTGCTTCAGCAGCGGCTAGAGCAGCAGCCTGTTGTTGTTGTATAAGAGCAAGAAGCCCTGATTGTAGCTCGGAGATGGAAGAGGCTTGGTTTGTAAGCATAAACTTATCTTGCGGGCTTATTAAATTCCCTATACCAAGAGAATTTAAAGAGGAGTCGAGAAATTGCATTTTCTCCTCGGGACTATAAGCTCGAAGAAGCTTAAACCCGAATTTAAGAGGAACGTTATCTAGCCAATTATATTCAAGATAGGCTATCTTTTTGACTAGAAGCAGAGGAAGCGTTGCCACCGTGGTGGTTATAAAGGTTAATATTCGAAGTGGAATATTACCTATCACAGACTGTAAATCTGAAATCTCCGCGATTTCCGGGGAGAAAATTAGGAATATAAAAACTGGTAAAAGGAGATGAGTAATGGAAATTAAGTGAACTGGGGGGACGATGGTGTAAGTTCCTATCATTTGCATAAGCCCTAAAGACCCGAAGACAAATAATTTTATTAATATTCGGATTACCATTTTTAATATTTAAAAAATAGGCTTAAGGTTTATAGGTAAGTTAGAAGACGAACTAGTCTTCTTAAGCATTATGGTTTGTCGACTTATTCCAGAAGAAGTCTTGGTGATAGAGAAGCGAGTCATTTTTCTAGAAATTAAAGATTTTAAAGCGGCGGGGCGGGAAAAAGAAGCTTTTTAAAGGTTAGAGAAGAAACTTAACTTAGGAGACAATAGAATAAAATAAGGGGTTTTGCTACGGACTGGAGCAAAACCCCTTATTTTATCTTAGTTTTCGGTAAGTACCCATGTAGGTTTTTTTCAAGGTGCTTTTAATAGGGGATTCCCCAAACCCCCTATTAAAAGCAATAGTAAGAGAACCCTTTTTCTCTTCTATCTTTAAAAAACCCTTAAAAACTTTGAATAAATAGGTAGAGAACAAGCCCCTAGGCTAAAACGAAGCCATAGCTCCATCCCCCTTAGTTCAGAGAGGGCGAGCAACGAGGTACTTTTGGAAGGCACCTCTCAGTACGGGTTCGAGATCTCCACCTATATTCAGCCCCCGAAGGAGGTATAAAGCTAGCTAAGCTCCTTTCTCCTACGAGTTCCGAGTCTCTGCGGTATTGAAACGCACATATACCCGGCATGTTTCTTTAGAGTCGGTCTCCCATCTTCTGGATAGGCCTCAAGGTAGAGGACCGACTGTCTATTTTTCTGTCTCATAAGACGGGGGCCAAGGGGAAAGAACGTGAGAAAACCCCTTATATTTTTTAGGGTGGATTTTCGGCTATGAAGAATATGGCAAAAAGAGGACCTGGGAGGAAGAGAAGACGTTTTGTAAGATTTTCAAGCGAATTTCGGTTTCTCTTCTTATATATGCTACCAGAATCTTACACACGTTTTGTAAGATAGTTTGAGCGCTTTTTAATTCACTTATTGGCTTTATTACGGTTCTTTTTATTCTCCTTTTTTAGTTTATCATCAATATTTTTAGGTTTTTCCTTTAGCGCAGTTTTGATTCGATGATTTACGTTTTGTAAGATCTGTTTCTTCATTCTAAATTCATATAGAGAATCCGCCATCTCGCTAAGTTTCTCGCGGGAAATATGATATCTAGAGTACCTTAACGTGGTGTTGATACTGGAATGTCCGATAAACTGACGTACGTTCTCTGGATTTTGAAATTCAAGGAGATCGGTTACCGCCCCTATACGGAAAGAGTGGGAGCGGAGAAGACGCTTACCGTTTTTTCTCACCTGATATTCCTTTAGAATAGAATTTATCTTAGAATTAAAATGCGGACGTGAATACTGTTTTCCCTCGTGAGAAGCTATAAAGCCCTCCTCTAAAAATTCAAAATCCTTGAAATCGTCTTTTGCTTCTTTAGGGACGGCCAAAGTTCTTACACGTTGGGTTTTAGATTCTAAAATTTCGAGATAATCCTCGGTATAAAGTTTGCGGATATCTTCCTTGGTGATAAATCTGGTTTCATCTATACGAAGCCCAAACCAGAATAAGAGGGAAAGAATAATACGAATTTTCAGATTAGGAGCCATAGGCAAAAGCTCCAAATAATCCTCTTTGGTTATAGCATTTCTGTAGAATTTTTTTACTTTCATTTTATTTTTTTCAGGAATACATATTAAAAGCCTCTATAACTGAGAAATAATCAAAAGGCTGATGATTATTATCTTTTCTTATCTCGTTGATAAGATTATCCACCACCAATCGGTTGGCTGCTACATCTTTGCGTATACGATTTGAAAGCGATTCCTCTCTCTCCTTTTCAGTTTTAGGAAGTTGACGTTCAACCGAATCCGCATAATTTAAAAGTTGCGTATCCAATAAATCTAGCATATAAGCGAATAATCGAGGCGTGCTGAAAACGTTATAATTTATTTTTCTTAATTGCTGATGAATAAAATTCATATCCCCAGTAGCAGCTAAAACGCAGTCATGGACGGCGAAGAAGGGTACTTCGTTTGCATTCTTTTTCATAGAGATTGCGAAAAGCCCGATAATAGCGGCGTCGAAGGAATGAATAAAATCGGGCGGAAGGGAAAGGATCAATTTCTTTTTATCCAGGAGATTGGTTAGCTCCATAAATGTAATCGATTTGTTTACATGCTTGAACCGTGGGGTTTTAGATTTTGTATCCTGTTGTTTAAGCTTTATTTGAAACCGTTTTCTTTTACGTTGTGGGTAGCATAATTCTATTCTTAATCCTAGAGGGGTGGTCCAAACAATCTTCTGATCGTACTTAGCGTAAATTTGAGCGTAATTTTTCAACATTTCCAAGAAGAGAAAAATTTTGCGTTTCTTTACATCTTCGATGATGCTGTCAGATAGCATAAAAACAAGTTTAACGTTAAAATACCTTTCAAATTCAGTAGATATGATATATTTTAAATTATTTTGAAAAGAATACGCGGTGAGGCCATAAGCTCCTTTCATTAGATACTCTTTGAATATCGTTTTCAAGAAGTCAGAGCGAACGGAATCAGGCATATTATCTAGGATTTTTTTAATCTCGGTATTCTCGCAATTCTGATAATATTCGTTACCGATCTCACCATAAAAGCTAAGCGGTTTTCCGTTAACACTAGCGGCGTTAAGGTTTAGGAAAAATTTATAACGACTGTCCTCTAAGAGAAGAGCGATTATCTGGTTACCGGAAGAGGTAGCATCAACGGAAATAAGGAAATTAGAAAGGTAGTTACCCGCGTTTTCTTGACCATAAATTTCTAGGTAATTTTGGTATTTTTTCCATTCCGAAGCAACGTTATAAAATTCAAGATGATTCGCGCACGATCCAAGAGGAGAAAAGAAATTTCCTCGATCAAACCTCCGAAGATTGCCTTGAAGGAAAGCGTCTCGGTCGAAGAAAAAGACTCTTTCCGAGAAAGACATTTTATCTTTGCTATAAGCCTTTGTGGCGTGAAATTTAAACCAATCCAAATTAAATGGACGATAATCAAACGAACGGAGAAGGGATCGGATAAATTTATTGGTAACTGGGCTGAGGTCTGAATTAGCATAGAATCTCCCTCTAAAATCAATTTTATAAGGGAAATAAAAGCCGTCTCCTGGTAAAAGATAAAGACGAAAAACTTCAAGTAATTTTTCAATCCTCTCGAATTCTATTAACGCGGATCGATCGGAAAGATATCTCAAATATTCAGAAGCAACTTGGTGATCTTTTATTACTTTGATAGTTCCGTTGGAAAGATATCTGCAACTTCTCTTAAGATAAGTTTCAAGCGAAAATTCCGTTCCATTGTCTCGTTTAGAATAGAACTTTCTATACGCGTCTAATAATTGTTGTGTTGATTTTTTTAGATTATTCTCCAAATAATCTTTGTATTCTGAACGCATTTTATCATAAACTTCCCAATCTAAGAGAAACTTAGAAGATTGTAGTTTATTAACAGCGTCGATTAGATCATCTTTTCTTTTTTCTAAAATTACCTTAGCATCAGGAGTATCGGTTAAAGGGAAAAGATGGTGGGTATCATTTAATAGAAATCCTCCGGAGAAATTACTTCTCAAATCCAGTTCATCTCGAGTCCAGTCGTTAGGCTTGCAAAGCATAGGGAGAGAACCAAAGACGAAACCCTCCTCTACAAGCTGACGCGATAATTTACCTAAATCAACGTGGAGATTAAAGCGCTGAGTAATGTACTCCTTGCCTTCCAAGCTGGAATAGGGAATGTACTCTTCCTCAACTAGGTCTCCCAGGGAATTTACGAAGAGACTTACCAAAACGAAACCAATCTTTAAACCGTCTCTTTCCATGTTCTCATCGAAATCCCTCTGCGTTCTGTATTTTCGTTTGGTCCCGAGACTGTAAACTTGAAAGGCTATAACGCTAAGGAATTTTTTCCACTTATACTCTACATGCTGGTACTTAAGGAAGATAATCGCTATAACTTTGAAGGCGAGCCGCTTGTCGATACTACGAAAATATTCGATATAAAATCGATCAATAGACTCGCGTTTATCCTCGAAATTTCTATAGTAATTTGCCTCGAACTTGCGAATATTCTCCTCCGTTGCGAAATAGTTGAAAAGGAGTTTATAGGCAGCGGAATCTTTTTCCTTAGCGATTTCCTCTTCTAATTTCTCGCAGGACTTATTTAGCGTGTCTTCTTCGAGAAGCTTCTGCGCTTCTCTATGAAGAAGAAGCTCAAGATTCAGACTGCTTCCGTACTCACTAAAATCTTGGAGAATATAATTTATCGCACCAGCTGAATCAATTTCCTTGACGTTAGTTCCAGCCTCCAAATCCTCGTTTACAATGTTATTCCAGATAACAGAAATCTCGGACTTATCCATTTCCTTGTCGATGAGGATATGGAAATGAGGGATACCGGTTTGAGTAAGCTCCTTAACGTAAAAATAGGAAATCCCGTTACTAGTTAGGGTTTCAGTAAAAAGTTGAATGTGTCCAATTCGGTATTGTTTTGCCTCCCTGTAGGTGAGGGTGATAAATAATTTCCAAGCTTGTTGCCTTAAAATTTTCTTAAGTATAGGTAATTTCTTGTTATTTTTACGATTTTCAAGATTCATTAATATTTCCACAAAAACTTAAGTTATTATTTTTTTTAATAAAGGAAAACTACCTTTAAAAAGTAGCATCTTACATTTTGTTATAGATTGTAAGGTAATTTGGTTTTTTAGGGAGACCCCCCAGGGAAAAAAGATAGTTTTAGGGGGGGGTGAAAAAAGGGGGGAAATTTAGGGGTTTTAGGGCTTTGAACCGGTGGTAATAGGAAATTAGATTTTAAAGTTGCGAAAAAATGGAGGTAAAATTTT
>JAKBAL010000116.1 GCA_021809225.1 Pseudomonadota bacterium
TGCAAGTTCAACCATTGTTTTTGCCCTTTGTTTAAGGCCATTCATTCCTTGATGCAAAAAATGACGAGCTTCAGCATTAACAGGAAGACCTTTATTTTCAATAAAAGGAACGAGCAGAGCGGTCAGCTCCTCATTATCTTTCTCTCTCAAATAATGACCATTGAGGGCGGCAAGCTTCACAAAGTCAAATCGCGCCGGAGATTTACCCACATGATCAAGATCAAACCATTCAATGGCATCTTTTGTTGAAAAAATTTCTGCATCTCCATGGCTCCATCCCAATCGTACCAAATAATTTCGTAAGCTTTCAGGCAAAAAACCCATCTCATGGTAAGCCTCAACCCCTAGCGCTCCATGTCGTTTAGAAAGTTTGGCGCCATCCGATCCATGAATTAAAGGAATATGCGCAAAATAAGGGATCGTCCACTCCATAGCCTTATAAATCTGCACCTGACGGAAAGCATTTGTTAAATGATCATCACCCCTTATAACGTGGGTAATTCCCATGTCATGATCATCTACAACAACAGAAAGGTTAAACGTTGGCGTCCCATCTGCTCTTAAAAGAATCAGGTCGTCTAGTTGTTGATTAGCGACGCGAACGTCTCCTTGAACTAAATCATGAATCACCGTATCTCCTTCTTGAGGAGCCTTAAAACGCAGAGTGGGTTTAATCCCTTCAGGAGCTTCCTCAGGCAAACGATCTCGCCAGCGCCCATCATAACGGGGGGACAACCCCTTGGCACGGGCATCTGCCCGCATCGCTTCAAGCTCTTCTGGTGTACAATAGCAATAATAAGCCATGCCCTTTGCGAAGAGAGTGTTCGCAACATCAACATGGCGCTCCATCCGATCAAATTGGTGAACTGGGGTTTCATCCCAATTAATACTGAGCCATTCCAGTCCCTTATAAATAGCTTCCACGGCGTCTTTAGTTGATCGTGCCCTATCCGTGTCTTCAATACGCAGCAGCATTTTTCCTTTATGATGACGAGCAAACAGCCAATTAAATAGAGCAGTTCTTGCACTTCCAATATGGAGATAACCCGTCGGTGAAGGCGCGAAACGAACAATGACAGACATAAAATTTCCTTTAGTTTATCTATTCCATCATTTTTATCCCACCCCTTCCCCAAATGTAAGTAAAAAGTTTCCTCAGGATAACGAATGCTTGGCCCTTGAGTTATTTAGCATCTGAAGGAAGGAGAATCTAAAATGACTTGGGCAATTGGGTAGGAGAGAGAGCTATTCAACAATACTGGCTTGCGAATACTCTTTCATCAGTTTTTTTACGGCTTTTGGTTTGGGATTAGATTCAATAAAATTGAATATATTTTTTGCACATTCTGTAGTGGATAAGTGTGTCGTATCTATTGTTAAATCATAAGTACTAATAATTTTATCGACATCTTCAAGCAACCCCCGTGAAAGCCCAATATTTCGGTCTCCTCGTTGCTTTTCACGTCTTTCCATCTCACTCTCTTCACAATAAACATAAATAATATATACTTTCTTATGTATTAGCGTAGGATAATAAAGAGATATTTGATATTTGCTCATAATAACTTCATCAATAATCATATTATACCCCTTATCCATTAGACCACACGCTGCCTTTACCAAGTCACAATAAAGCGCCCATCCCTTTTTTCCATTATCAATATGGAAAACAGGATGGCCATTCTTATCGATTGCTTGTTGACGGCAAAACCATTCTGCTTGCCATTTTTGTGGTTTTTGTTCGCCTTTAAAGCTGTTAACAAACTTAGAATCTATCCAAAAATTTAAGAGGTGATCTGAAGCATAATGAAGAAAGGGGATTTGAGACTGCCGCATCAGTTCTCGAGCAACAGATGATTTTCCTGTGGAAGACGTCCCATTTAGAAATATAATCATCTTTATTCTTATCCAACATTAAAATTAGATCATATTTTCTGTAAAATCAAAAAAGGAGGGAGTGATCCCTCCTCTTCTTTGATAAAAATTAGTCTTCAGTCGTTTTTTCTTTTACAACTTTCTTGGTTTTTTTGGGTTTAGCGTCAGAAGCCTTATCTTCATCATCAGCTTTTTTCTTCGCCTTTTTAGGCAATTCTTCAGCTGGGACTTCGGCAACTTTTGACTTTTCCTTCACTTGTTCAAGAGCAGCGCCTAGAATATCTCCAAGGCTTGCTCCGCTATCCGTGGATCCATACTCCGCCATAGCTTGTCGTTCTTCATCTGCTTCTCGCGCTTTGATGGAAAGTGTAATCTTTCGATTGGCTCGATCAATTTGGGTAATCTTTGCATCCACCTTTTCTCCGACAGCAAAACGATCAGGACGTTGTTCAGCTCGATCTCGGGAAAGTTCATTTTTTCGAATAAAGCCAGAGATTCCGCCCGCAAGACTAACTTCCACACCGGTTTCAAGAATAGAAACTACTTCACAAGTGACAACTGATCCTTTCTTTAAACCCGCAATGCTTTCTTCGAAAGGATCTCCCATAAGCTGCTTAATACCAAGGCTTACGCGCTCTTTTTCTGGATCAATATCTAGAATTTTTGCCCGTACCTTTATACCTTTTTTATAGGCTGAAATCGCTTCTTCACCAAGCTTATCCCAAGAAATATCGGACATATGCACCATGCCATCGATATCATTAGTAAGCCCGACAAAAAGACCAAATTCGGTTATATTCTTAACCTCTCCTTCAATTTCTGAACCCACAGTGTATTTTTCTTGAAGAGCAGCCCAAGGGTTGGGAATACATTGTTTCATACCAAGGCTAATCCTACGCTTTGAAGCATCAACATCAAGAACAATAACGTCAACCTCTTGACTTGTAGACACGATCTTCCCGGGAGGCATGTTTTTCTTTGTCCAACTCATTTCTGTGACATGAACTAATCCTTCAACTCCAGGTTCTAACTCAATAAAGGCACCATAGTCGGTAATATTTGTTACGCGACCCGTAACTTTTGCACCCACAGAGTATTTGACTTCAGCTCCCGCCCAAGGATCACTCTCAAGTTGCTTCATTCCCAATGAAATACGCTGATTTTCAGGGTTAAAACGAATGATTTGAACTCTTACAGGTTGGCCTACAGTTAAGACTTCTGCAGGATGATTAACTCGATGCCACGCAATATCTGTTACGTGTAACAACCCATCAACACCCCCTAAATCAATAAAGGCTCCATAATCGGTAATATTCTTAACAATTCCCTCAAGAATTTGCCCTTCTTCAAGGCGAGAAACGAGCTCACTCCGCGCTTCTGCACGTGTTTCCTCAAGAACAGCACGTCTCGAAACAACAATGTTTCCTCGACTACGATCCATTTTCAAAATTTGAAAAGGTTGAGGCACGCCAATTAAAGGAGAAACATCTCGTACAGGACGAATATCGACTTGACTTCCTGGTAAGAAAGCAATAGCCCCCTTAAGATCAACGGTAAACCCGCCTTTTACGCGACCAAATATTACGCCTTCAACATGCTCATTCTTTTCATGGGATTTTTCTAGCTGTTTCCACGCTGCTTCACGACGTGCCTTTTCATAGCTAAGAACGGTTTCCCCATTTTTATCCTCCAGCCGCTCCAAGTAAACTTCAACAGAGTCCCCTACGTTTAAATGAGGTTCTGTACCGGATGCTGAAAACTCCCTTAAAGGGATACGTCCTTCTGATTTTAACCCCACATCAATAATTGCGACGTCATTTTCAATAGAAATAACTTTCCCTTTGATAACACGTCCTTCAAGGCTTTCAGCTTTTCCAAATGATTCTTCTAAAAGAGCTGCAAAATTTTCTGTTTCGTGAGAAGAAAGTCCTCCAGATAAAGAGGGTTGTTCTGTCATTAATAAATTTCCTTAAAATATCTTCTTTATGCTCGGCTCATAAAGAATGATGAAGTTAGAGTTTTTCCTAGAATAGAAGTGCCGAAATTTTTCTATTCAGACGATATTTAAACTATCTTATCAATCTCAGGATATTTTAAGTCCACAAAAAGGCAAGCTTTTTTAATAACATCGTCAATTCCTAGTTCTGAAGTATCAAGAATATAAGCATCTTTCGCTGGACGGAGAGGAGAAATCTTTCTTTTTTCATCGCGCATATCCCGCGTCTGGATATCCTTAAATACATCTTTATATATACCGCTAATTCCCTTTTGTTGCAACTCTTTGAGTCGCCGTTGTGCACGAACTTCCGGTGATGCCGTGACATAAATTTTACAGAGGGATTCAGGTAAAACAACGAGGCCAATATCACGGCCATCTAAAACGACTCCTTGCTTCCCTGGAATCACATTTTTTGCAAAATCTCGCTGAAACTTTAAGAGGATTTCTCTAACTTGGGGAAGAGCTGCAATTTCTGAAGCCAGATTTCCGACAACTTCATCTCTTAAAGAAGAATTTTTTAAATCTTCTGTTTTTAAGGATAAAGCCGCTTGTATTGCGGCTTCTTCGTTGACAAGAAGTTGCTCTTTTTCAATCATTTTTAAAGCAACTCCACGGTATAATAGACCTGTATCAAGATGACTTAAATTATATAGACCAGCCAAATGATGAGCTAATGTTCCTTTGCCAGCTCCAGCAGGACCATCAATTGCAATCATGACAGATGACATAGTTTCTCCAATATTTCACAACGGTAATGACACAGCTTGGAAAAAAAATCGATAGAAAATAAATTCAAGTTATTGACAGATGGATCAACTCATGACAAAGCCGTTGTCCAAATGACTATTATAGAAAGAAGGAGATAAAATTCTATGTCTAAACCTGAATGGGGAGTAAAGCGAATTTGTCCCAGTTGTAATGCACGTTTTTATGATATGTGTCGCCAACCTATTAACTGTCCTAAGTGTAGTACGGCTTTCGATCCTGAAGTTTTTGTCAAAAGACGCAGAGGCCGTCCCCCAGCAACTGATGCTAAAATACTTCCTCTTTCAACAGAATTGAATGAGACATTAAATCTTGAACTTGCTGAAGAGCTTGTTCCTCTTGAAGAAAGCGATGACATCCTTGAAGATACCTCCGATTTTGGAGAAGATGAAGATGTTGTGGGAATTGAAGCTCCTTCTGACGAGGACTAAGAAAACTAAGATTAAATAAAGACCGCGCCTGCCTCTATCAAACCCTTAAATTAACTTGAGGGGAGAAAACTATTCTCTTGAATAAGGTTGAAATAGAGTCAGCAACGCGAACTCTGCAAAAAAATTATGCAATAATATCAGGAATTAACTGTACCTGTATTTTGCGAATCTCATCTTTAAGCTGCAGTTTTCGTTTTTTTAATCTTTGGACAGCAACTTGATCGTGAACGGGAATTACAATAAGACGTGCAATCTGCCCATCTAAAACACGATGCTCGTCCTCTAGCTTATTCAGCTTGTACTGTAAATCTTCTCTAGGCATCATACCACTTAATTTTTTACTAGGTGAAGTATAGCAAATTTTTTTGATAAAATCCGCAAGAAAGTTTATTAGTATATTGAACAAACTAAATCAGATAAGGTTTTTTGGATGAAAAAAATCGGAATTTTAACAAGTGGCGGAGATTGTGCAGGGCTCAATGCCGTCATTCGTGCCATTACCATTAGGGCTATTCAAAAATACGGATGGGAAGTTTACGGGATTCACCAGGGAACGCACGGACTTATGCGTCGCCCTGTTGATGCGATTAAGCTTGATCTTTCTTTTTGTACGGGAAGCCTTTTGCGACAAGGGGGGACCGTTCTAGGCACAACAAACAAAGGAGACCCTTTTGCTTATCCTTTACCAAATGGTGAAGTTAAGGATATTTCAGAAGACCTTATTGAAGGCTACCATCTTTTAAAACTTGATGCTTTAATTGGGATAGGGGGCGATGGGAGTCAAGAAATTCTACGGCGGCTTGCCCAGCAAGGAGATCTTAATCTTGTAACAATTCCTAAAACAATTGATGACGATCTTAGCCACACGGAACATTCGATTGGTTTTATGACAGCCGTCGATGTGGCCACAGAAGCGATCGATCGCCTCCAACCTACAGCAGCAAGCCATGATCGTGTGATGATTTTAGAAGTCATGGGCCGAGATGCGGGACATATCGGCCTTTTTGCAGGAATTGCGGGAGGAGCAGATATTATCTTAATTCCCGAAATTCCATACAAAATAGAAAAAGTGGCTCAAAAAATTAAATCCTTACAAGAAGGGGGACGTAACTTCGCTCTTATCGTTGTTTCGGAGGCCGTTAAAACTGAAGCGGGTGAAAAAGCTAAAATTACAGATTTTGAGGGGAAGAGTCGCTATGGAGGGATCTCTAACTATCTCGCAAATCGAATTACAGAGCTTACCGGGGCAGAAACACGCTTTACAGTTCTTGGTCATGTGCAACGAGGAGGACAACCTATCTTTCAAGATCGGGTTTTAGCTTCTATTTTTGGCATCCATGCTGTAGATCTTATTGCTCAAGGAAAATTTGACCGTATGGTTGCTTGGCAAAACCGTCAAGTTGTAGATGTCTCTATTCAACAGGCAATCGAGGGATATCAAGCTGTCGATATTGCGGGGCCTCTTGTTAAAACGGCTCGAGGGCTTGGAATTAGCTTTGGAGATGACGATTTTTAAAAATTATATTTGAGAAAGAGACAACCTATGATTCAATGGGACTTTAACAGATGCAAAGTGTGGGAGTCAGAAGCTAAAATTCGAGAAGATTATAAAACCTCGTTTCTTTTGATTTCTACAATCGAACAACATTAAAATTATAAAGAAAGGTGGGACCTTCATGACGGCACTCCTTATGCCTAAGGGAACAGCAGTTTGGCTTATTGAGAATACAACATTAACTTTTGAACAAATTGGTGACTTTTGTAATTTACATCCTTTGGAAATTCAAGCTATCGCTGATGGGGAAATTATTGCGGGAATGCATGGACACGATCCCGTTGCTGCGGGGCAATTAAGCCTTGATGAAATTGAGCAATGTCAAGCGGATCCAACAAAAAAGCTTCGTATAACGACCGTTCTACATCAACCAAAGGTTCGAAAAAAAGCAAAGTACACACAGATC
>JAKBAL010000117.1 GCA_021809225.1 Pseudomonadota bacterium
CCGAACGCCTCTTAGCAATAAGTTCGTTAACAAGCGAAGTTTTTTTTCGATTTTGCTTTTTAACTTTCTCTCGAATTTTGCTCAAAGCTTGTTCTGCTGTCGTGATGCAGAGCTCTTCCCCTTTCACATGGATGATAACTTCATCCCCAATAGATAAATGGAGCTTTTCACGAATAAGGGAAGGAATAATGACTCTTCCCCCTGCACCAATTTTTGTACGCGTATCTAGCATTTTGGCTATTCCTATAACTTACAAACCTTAAAATAAAATATACCATATTTTTTTATTTAAGTCAATTTCTATATTTTATGACAAAATTCTTATAAAATGACATATCTTATGATGCTGAGACCTTAATTTCAGGATCAATAAAACTTTTATAAACCTCCTTTTCTCCCATCAGCGTCTCTGGCGTTCCCACGGCAACGACTTTTCCGTGATCCAGTACAACGAGGCGATCAGCCTTTTGGATGGTGGACTGGCGGTGAGCGATAATAAGGGTGGTGCGATTATGTTTGAGAGTTTCAAGGGCCTTTTGAACCTGCTGTTCGCTTGTCGTATCAAGGGCGCTTGTGGCTTCATCAAGTAACAAGATAGGAGGGTCTTTTAAGATGGCCCGGGCGATGGCAATACGTTGACGTTGGCCCCCTGAAAGGGCAACTCCTTTTTCACCCACGGGTGTGTGATAGCCTTGTGGAAGGTCTTTAATAAACTCATCTGCATAGGCGGCTTTGGCCGCTGTTATCACTTCCTCGTCAGTGGTTGCCAAATTTCCAAATCGAATGTTTTCAAAAAATGTCGTGCTAAAAAGGACAGGATCTTGGGGCACCAGACCGATAAGGTTGCGTGAAACGTGAGGATCTAGATCTTCCAAAGGGACGCCATCCATAAAAATTTGGCCTTTTAAGGGGTCATAAAAGCGCATCAAAAGGTTAAGCAGGGTTGTTTTTCCAACGCCAGAGGGGCCAACAAGAGCTACGGTTTCACCTTTGAAGACTTCAAATGAAATATCCTTGAGGACAAGGTGATGAGGTCTCGAAGGATAGGAAAAGGATACATTTGCAAACCGAAGGTGTCCTTGAAGAGGAGAGGGGAGGGAGCGAGGCTCGGAAGGTATTTTAAGACTTGATTTTAAATCTAAAAATTCAAAAATCCGTTCAACGCCACCGGCTGCTCTTAAAATATCGCCATGAACTTCACTTAATGAACCAGCTGCTCCCGCAACGGCCGCTGCGTAAAAGAGAAAGGCGGATAGCTGACCTGGCGTCATATGGCCTTTAATGACGCTATGTCCCCCATACCATAGCACAGCACTGACGCCACTAAAGACAAGAACCATGACAAGGGCCGTGAGGCGGGCCCGTGTCTCAACTCGTTTTAAGGACGCTTTATATGTATTCTCGACTTGGTCAGAGAAAAGACGGCTCATATAAGATTCTTGACAAAAAGCAAGAACCGTACGGATGGCTCCAAATGTTTCATCAAGGCGGGCCGCGACCCCTGCCGTTTTATCCTGAGCAAGACGAGAATACTGTTGAACTTTCTTTCCATAGACAAGGATGGGAACAAGAACGAGAGGAATAACGATCGTTATAACGCCTGTGAGAAAAGGACTTGTCAAAATCAGCATGATCAGCCCCCCAGAAATAATAAGAATATTACGCAACGCGATGGGAATCGATGTGCCTAGGACAATTTGTAAAAGGGTTGTGTCCGTTGTAAGGCGGGATTGAATTTCACCCAGACTGGTTGACTCAAAAAAGCTGACGTCTTGTTTAAGAAGATGAGAAAAAATGTCTTTTCTTAAATCCGCAATGACTCTTTCACTAAGCTGAGAAACCCAATACAGACGTCCATAACTGGCGAGTGCCATGACGAAAACAGTGATAAAAAGTCCAATCAGCGAGCCATTAAGACCAAGAGAAGAGTTTTCAGAAAAGCCATCGTCCACGAAATAGCGAAGCCCAACCCCTACACCTAAAACCGTGAGGGACGCGATAAGGATGGAAAGAACGGAAAAGACGAGACTTTTAGGGTAGGATAGAATATAGGGCAAAATTTTTCGCAAAACGGTGGGTTTGTTCCCCGAAGGTCTGATTTGAGTGACTTCTTTATCAAGATAACTTGGTTCACGCAGCATGGATTTTTCGCTCCTCAATAAGAAGATCCTCAATGGGGATATCCGTTCGGGTGCATCGCCATTGTCCATTCTTAAACTGGAAATGATGGGCCCCTGTAAAGGGTGAAGAAACCCATATTTGGCGTGTTACTCCGTGCTTATTGATCAAATATTGATGCCCCTCTGGAAGGGTCACTGTTAAGGTTTCTTCAAGCAAATCGACATCTGCCTGTGGCCAGGATCTTTCGAAAAAATCAGAGAGTTTCTCTAAAATAAATGTGGAGGCTTTGTAAAAATTATCCATGGGAATCCTTTTAAATGTCTATAATGTTATGAACCTATCTATCATATAGTTTTATATCCTTTTCCCCCATGATGCCATGAGAATATCCACCCATGGTTAAAGATAACCTTAAGAAGGCCTTGAAAAAGACTTTCTTTATCCCCACATAGGGGTTACAGTGCAGCTTCTTTTTACCAGATAGAGTTATCAATGAGTACAATTCGAAATTTAGCCATTATCGCCCACGTGGATCATGGAAAAACAACGTTAGTGGACGCGCTTTTCCGCCAAAGTGGTGTTTATCGCGATAATCAGCGCATCGCTGAACGCGCCATGGACAGCAATGAATTAGAGAAAGAGCGGGGCATCACAATCCTTGCCAAATGTACCTCCATTATTTGGGAAGATCATCGACTCAATATCGTCGATACGCCGGGTCACGCTGACTTTGGCGGCGAAGTTGAGCGGATTCTTTCGATGGTGGATGGAGTTCTGGTTCTTGTTGATGCTTCAGAAGGTCCCATGCCACAAACAAAATTTGTGGTTGCAAAAGCCTTGCGTCAGGGTCTCAAACCCATTGTGGTAATCAATAAGGCTGACAAGCCCGATGCTCGCCTTTATGAGGTTCATGAGGAAGTTTTTGATTTATTCGCAGCTTTAGACGCAACTGATGAGCAGTTGGATTTTCCAACTCTTTATGCCTCTGCTAAGGAAGGCTGGGCTATTGAAAACATAGAGGATGAAAAAAAAGATCTTTCCCCTCTTTTTAATACAATTTTAAAGCATGTAGAAGTTGCTGAAGGGGATGCGGAAGCTCCTTTTTCAATGCTTGTTACGACTCTTGAATCCGATCCTTATTTAGGGCGTATTTTAACGGGTCGCATTCACAGTGGTACGGCACGTGTCAATATGCCGGTCAAAGCCCTGGGTCGAGAAGGTGAAGTGTTAGAACAAACCCGTTTGACTAAACTTTTAGCCTTCCGGGGCCTTGAGCGCGTTCCCATTCAAGAAGCTATGGCAGGAGATATTATTGCTGTCGCAGGGTTTGAAAAAGCAACGGTGTCGGATACGATTTGTGTGCCAGAAGTCATGGAACCTTTGAAAGCTCTTCCTATTGATCCCCCTACCTTGGCTATGACCTTTTGTGTCAATGATTCTCCTTTTGCTGGTAAAGATGGCAAAAAGGTGACCTCGCGGATGATTCGCGATCGGTTGATGGCGGAAGCGGAAAGCAATGTTTCAATTAAAGTTACTGAAACTGCAAATACGGATGCCTTTGAAGTCGCTGGTCGTGGGGAATTGCAGCTGGGTGTTTTGATTGAAACCATGCGACGAGAAGGATTTGAGCTCGCCATTGGTCGTCCACGCGTCCTTTTTAAGACAGATGAAGACACAGGGCAAACTTTAGAACCTATGGAAGAAGTCCAAATTGATGTGGACGATGAGTACACAGGGATTGTTGTTGAAAAGATGGGCCTTCGAAAGGGAGAAATGATGGATATGCGTCCCTCTGGTGGAGGCAAAACCCGTATTGTTTTCATTGCACCTTCCCGAGGTCTCATTGGCTATCAAGGAGAATTTCTAACCGATACACGAGGAACCGGCATTATGAGCCGTCTATTCCATAGCTACGCGGCCTTTAAGGGCCCTATTGGCGGTAGGCGTAATGGAGTTTTAATTTCAAACGCTATAGGTCAAGCAGTAACCTATGCCCTTTGGAACCTTGATGATCGCGGAATCATGTTTATTACACCAGGAACGGCTGTTTATGAAGGCATGATTATTGGAGAACACACCCGCGATAACGATTTGGAAGTTAATCCTTTAAGATCTAAACAGCTCACAAACTTTCGGGCTGCAGGTAAAGATGAAGCCGTGCGCCTTACACCGCCGCGTTTGCTGACCCTTGAACAAGCTATTGCTTATATTGAGGATGATGAATTTGTAGAAGTTACACCTCACTCTCTCCGTTTGCGGAAAGCTTTACTTGATCCAAATGCGCGAAAAAGAGCTGATCGGGAGAAGAGTTAGGCTTAATAAGCTTAAGCAAAAAAAGACTGGATTGCTTCGGAGCATCCGCTCCTCGCAATGACGGATAGGGGGAATCGTCATTGCGAGCGTAGCGAAGCAATCCAGTTTTTAAATTTTAAAACAAACTCTAAAGGCTCATGGAAGCAACTCAGCTCAAAACAGTCAATGACTCTAATATCCCCTCAAGAGGGGTTGAACGCTTAACCCTTTCCCATTTTCGCTGCTATGAAATTTTTAGCGTTTCTCTTGATTTAAAATCTGTGGTGTTGACTGGTCCCAATGGGGCAGGAAAGACAAATCTTTTAGAAGCCCTCTCTTTCTTGATTCCTGGGCGAGGGTTGCGTCATGCCCGCCTTTCGGAGGTAAAACACCAAGAGAGCAAAGACCCATGGGCAATTTTCATTCAGCTGAAAGATCAAGATACTGGGATTCAGATTGGAACGGGCCTCGACCCTGATGCACCGACAAATGAACGACGGATCAGCAGAATCAATGGAGAGCAAGTTAAAAGTCAGTCTGCTCTTGCCGAATGGGTTTCGATGGTATGGCTTACGCCTCAAATGGATCGGCTGTTTTTAGAAGGGCCTCAAGTTCGACGACGGTTTCTAGACCGCCTTGTCTATGGTTTTGATCCGACGCATGCGCAGCGCTTAAATCGCTATGAGAAGGTTTTAAGAGAGAGACATTTTCTTTTGCGTCAAGGACGCTATGATCGGTACTGGCTTGAGGGCCTGGAGGAAAATCTTGTGAATGACGGCATTGCAATAACCGTTGCTCGTCGTGAAGTTGTGGGGCAACTTTCCTCCGTTCTCCAAAATCAAGAAAATATTTTTCCTCAAGCTGAGCTTTTGTTAAAAGGGGATCTTGAAAATCTTCTTCATCAACGGAGCCTTCTTGAGGTTGAAGAGGAAATGCGTCGTCTTTTGACCGAAGGGAGAGAACAAGATCGCTTGACGGGGCGAACGTCTTTTGGCCCCCATCGGAGTGATCTTTTTGCAATGTTTCCTGAGAAAAACCAGCCGGCAGCGATGTGTTCCACTGGAGAACAAAAGGCTCTATTGCTTTCCATTGTGATGGCGTCTGCGCAACTGTTATCTATACGCACAGGAGCAATTCCCCTCTTGCTTTTAGATGAAGTTGTAGCTCATCTTGATGAGAAACGTAGATCAGCATTGTTTGATGCGATTTTAAAGCTTAAAATACAAACATGGCTTACAGGAACTGACGCATCCTTATTTAAAGAATTGCAAGGAAATGCTCAGTTTTTAAGCCTTAAGGAAGCCCGTTTAGTATCGAAAACATAAATGAGAGAGTTCATGACCCAACCCACTGAATCCACACCAAATGCAGAATATGGAGCCCATTCAATTAAAGTCTTACGTGGCCTTGACGCCGTAAGGAAGCGACCGGGGATGTATATTGGAGATACAGACGATGGATCTGGTCTCCACCATATGGTCTATGAGGTCGTCGATAATGCAATTGATGAGGCATTAGCAGGGCACTGCGATAAGGTTGATGTAATCCTGAATGCGGATGGATCTGTGACCGTTCGAGATAATGGGCGTGGAATTCCCGTTGATATTCATGAAGAAGAAGGGGTATCAGCTGCGGAAGTCATCATGACCCAACTTCATGCAGGAGGAAAGTTTGATCAGGACTCTTACAAGGTTTCAGGCGGACTCCATGGGGTTGGCGTTTCAGTTGTAAATGCTCTTTCTGAAAAGCTACTGTTAACTATTTATTCAAAAGGTAAGACTCATTTCATGAGTTTCACCCATGGGGATGCTGATGATCGCCTCAAAATCATTGGAGACTCAGAAGGAAAGAAAGGAACGGAAGTAACTTTCTTACCTTCAAAGGAAACGTTTACGGGAACACGGTATGATTTTGGGACTCTTGAACATCGCTTGCGGGAACTTGCCTTTTTGAACTCAGGCGTAACCTTGGTTTTGAGGGATGAGCGCCATGAGGAAGTAAAAGAAGTTATCATGCATTATGAAGGAGGCGTTCAAGCTTTTGTTAGATACCTTGATCGTAGCAAAAATGCTCTTCACTCACCACCTATTGTTATTCAAGCTGAAAGAGATGGCGTTATCATTGACTTGGCCATGGAATGGACTGATAGCTATCATGAAACGACACTTCCCTTTACAAACAACATTCCTCAAAGGGATGGAGGAACCCACCTTGCTGGGTTTCGAGGTGCCTTAACCCGTGCTATTAATACCTATGCTTCCCAAATGGGGAAAAAAGAAAAAGTTGCCTTAACCGGCGAAGATATGCGAGAAGGACTAACCTGCGTTTTATCCGTAAAAGTACCAGACCCTAAGTTTTCATCCCAAACGAAAGATAAACTCGTTTCCTCTGAAGTCCGGACAGCAGTGGAAGGCGTTGTGGGTGATAAATTTCAACAATGGCTTGAAGAACATCCTCAGGAATCTAAAAAAATCATTGAACGTGTCATGGAAGCAGCTCTTGCTCGGGAAGCAGCGAGAAAAGCTCGAGATCTTACTCGCCGGAAGGGAGCGCTAGATATTGCCTCTTTGCCAGGGAAACTTTCTGACTGTCAAGAACGAGACCCTGCC
>JAKBAL010000118.1 GCA_021809225.1 Pseudomonadota bacterium
GTCTTAAAACGAATCCTTTTATTAAATATAATTAAAGTTAGTGGTATCATAAATGAAGATACTTCAAGGTAAGATACAGCTTGTCACTTCTAGACTGTCCCTCTCCAGATGAGATTGAAGATAATCCAGATTCTTTATTTGAGAAGCTCTACAACAAGAATTTGAAAGAAGCTGAATCCACGCATTCCGAAATCAGAGAAAAGTACAATTGGACAGTTAAACTAGACATTGTAGAGTAAGCCGTTCTTTTTCATCCAGATAGTTGGGCCTTTGATAAATACATTCTAGAGCATGTCGTTGGCATCGATGGTTTGAGATCGTTATTCAAGAGCAATGATCTTCTCTAACAGGCCTTCCTGTATTCCTGTCGCCGATCCGCTCTGACATATGCAAGGTGCCTTCCCAGTTCTTTTCCAGTTGAACCAAGCTTTCTTCAATTTGCTCGGATGAATCCTTTGAAGTTGAATGCTTATAGTCAGGTGTATATGCATAAAGAAATGATTGAAACAGCTTAAGGGTCCTTGTATATTGCAATCAATCAACAAAGAGATGAAAAACCATTTGAAGTTGACTCAAAAGCTCTCTTATTCTAATCCTTCCTTTTTTAAAACAAACCTCCCTTTTACGATGGAAAGAATGTCACTCATGTCACTCTTGAATCAAGCTAAAGGTTCAATGGGTCTGAACTTGGGATGTTGTTGCAGACTATCCTTGATACATTGTTCGAAACGAATTCTGGTTTTAATCCATGCTACTTTTACATCGACGCTTGGCTTCTAAACGCAAGATCGACTCTTATCAGGATAGACCATCATATCAAACATATGGGTCTCTTGGCTCAGAATATTGATATCTTCCTCTCAAATTGCAAAGAGATTCAGCAGGAGTTCAAAGTTTTTAACCCTTTCTCATGGACTATAGTGCTTATGCCTTCTCCCTCAGTTCTCTTTGATAAGCATTTTGAATTGATCAAAGTTCCAACTTTGGTTAGAGGAGATCAAATGCTTCTCTATCGTTTCTTTTCATTGAACGCCTATCAATAGATGGAAAAGGGCTTTCCTAATCGGCTAGAATCTCCTGATAAGCAGATTACTAAAAGAGTGATGAAGAACTCCTCCAGTGCTGAATAGCATAGGAAGGCAAAAGTTTTAAGTAAAGTCGAATTGTTCACTCAAGTGTTCAAAGAGTACGACAAAGATACAACTTTTAGAGACGACAAACTTAGAGAAGATATAGTTGACTTAAAACGAGAGTAGCAGACTCAGATCATCAACAAACTCTACTCTATCTGCGCTTACAACATAGAGTCTCACCTTTGGGATAATAAAACCGTGATGAAAGATTTCAATAAAGTAGAATTCTTTATTCTCCATATGAAGAAGCAATTGGACTTCTAAGGAATAGAACCAACTTTGACTGCATCATCGTACTCGGCAATTAGGTTTAGTCCTTCCTTGAACAATTCAGCGAGCATTAATAACTCGAAAGGAAAACAAGACAATTTTGAAAATACAGGTTAAGCTAAGCAAAAAACAGGAAAGTCAATCAACGAAGAAGAGACCAAAATGGTTTAGAACAATAGACATCAGACTCGACCTAAGAGATTTAACGTTTACCCCTTACTATAAAAGGAGATGAATAACTTCTAAAATACGATTGATCCTAAGTTTGGACTAAAAAGAGGCAAAGCAGCAGATAAGTACTTACGGAAATAAAGAGCCATCAAAGGGAAACTATAAAAGTAAGTTGACTGCTAACCTTTCATAGAAAGAATAGACCAAGTAAGATTACTGAAAACGATAGCGATAGTAATGAGGAGGAGGACGACGACGATGATGATGATGACGATGATGATGAAGATGATGGTGAAGTCGAATAAGACGATTGGTTGTTTACTTCAAGCAAACCAGCACGATAGCAGACCGTGTGTTCGTTGCCCACGACAAAGTCTTTCAAATAGATTGAGGGAAGACCTTTCATCAACTAATTCCATGAATCTGCATAGAGGCTTGGCTTGATTTATCCAAATGAAGGGAACGAGTTGAACATAGAGTAAGTTTGTTTACTTCTTAAGTTTAGCAACCAAATCTCTTTGCCAGATAGACTCATCAAGAGAGAGGAAACGCTAGTTGAAAGATCCAAGAGAATGAGATCTCAAAATAGCTCATGCAACATTTCTGCAGAAAAAAAGAAGAAATGAGAACCACTCTTATCTAGAGTCTTAATCTAGTCACCAATGACTAATCATGACTAAATCGGTCCAACAAGCAGCAAGAAGTTCCTTCAAGCCACAATCAGTCACTGAAAAGGTTTGAAGTTAAATTTCGTTAAACTCATCCTAAACACTCTTTAAACATCTTAAATCATTTGTCACACACAGTCTGCTTAAAAACTTTTTCTTCTCTTTGTAAATTGGTAGACTTCAGCTCTTTTATGTTTAGTCTAGTTGAAACATCAACTTTCTCTATACCAGCAAACAATTCATGATCAGTGGCCTTTTGGACTTATAGTCTTTTAAACTTATCCTTTAGAGTCAGTTTTAGGATTAGATCTTATGCCTGGGCTGGAGTATTTGGAGAGAAGCGAAGAACATTTTATGACGGATCGTACTTATCCACATTGTCGTAATGTACCCTCTCTTCGTAGATGAAGAATATAAGTAGTCCCAAACTCCATGAATCTGCCTTAAAACCATCGAGTCTTCCTTCGAATTCTTAATACTCTGGAGGCATATAGGTTTTGGTCCCAGATTTGTTGTTTGATTTAGTCAAGCCCCAATCACAGATCTTAGGGACTAAGTTGTTGTCTAGAAGTATGTTTAAAGGTTTGATGTCCCGATGTGGTATTCCTAGTTTGTGAGCGCAAGCTAAGCCTCTTGTTACAAAACAGGCGATGCGTCTCTTCTACTCATCGTTGATGGAGCCTTGGACTATAACTTCCGAAAGATTTTGAGGAATCCATTCCATGACAAGAGCAACCTTACCAAGTATATTGAAGTGTTTTAAGGGCTTAACAATGAACATTTTGTTGTTGTCTCCTTTCTTATGAATGTTATCAAGAGCATCAATTTCATCCCTTTGGGAAGGATCACCTTAGTAAGAAATCTTGATAGCGAACGATTCATGTCGTTAATTAGTTTAAGGGAAGTAATTTTAATTTTGTAGCTTATCACAATGGAATACGATTCCAAAGCCACCAGTCAGGACCTTTTTGACTTTATACTCATGCTTTTCTTTGAGTGCATGCTTGAAGCATTAGATGATAGTTTTCTTCATATTGATAGTCTTCTTCTTCTCCTTTTCATACTCTTTGTTCCATTTAACAATTTGGTCTTTATCGTTTTACAAGACTTGTACTAGAACCTTCTTCACTACATTCTTCTCCTACATCAAAGCTTGGCACTGTTCAATATTGTCTCTTAAGTGATTTATATCCTTGTCCAGTTCAAGAGGAGAGATTACTTTACTTATACCCAGCTGATTGATTTAGACGTCGATGAATTCCTACATAGCACACAAGTCAAGACTTTTTTGTTCTTTGGAATCCAGTTTCTCATTTGAAAAGTTAAGTTATTAACGATGCCTGCTAAGTATAGTTCGTATCTCTTGCATTGCATTTGCTTAAGAGGTGTGATACAGTAGCACCTTTTTCATAACTGCATCGATAGAACTGCTTTGGTGAAATGCCATTTGCTCACTATTGAGGGAAACTGAATGATGAACTTTATCATTGTCAATCAGGTTCTAATTTGCTGTTCGTTTTTCTTCTTCATGATCGGGTTCTTGAATTAGATCCTTAAAAAGAGATGGACTTTCCCTCTTTCTATAAACATGAACTGATATCTATTAGCCACTCCCTTAAAGCTTTATGGGCAACGTCTTGACATATTCGAAATCGTCAAGTCCGAACTTATTGAGAGTTTTTGACTTATCTGAGCACCATATCAAAACTTTGACCGATGGAGTCTATTTTAGCCTTTGTGCAATGTAGTAGCTGTCATCCTCTTGAAAAACGTAATTGAAGCAAAAAAAGTGAGTTAATGCCTAATTAGGCTCTGTGAAGGGTGATGATGATTTTTCTTCATCGATTTAGTCCAAAGTCTCTAACTTCTTTATCATACCACAATTTTTAAGCTCGAAATGAGTTCTCTTAACTGCGTTCAAAATCATGGGATTGTTTCCATAAATTTCTGATAACTTTCTCTTAAATTCTTCAGCCCTTTAGACTCTAGCAGGGACGATGTCATAACCGAAGCATTCCATGTTTGTCTGAATAGCGAAAAAGAAAACAGCCTTTCCAAATCCAGACCCTATATCGACGAAGCCTTTTGCCTCTTCCCAGTAGTGCTCTTTCATGGCAGCCAGAATCTTTAAGAATGATCCATGAGTCGGCTCTCCATAACCTATTTGAGCATTAGATTGGTCCAGTTGTGTACATTTAAGGTTTTTGCCTTTGTTACTACTCCTAGTATGAATTGGAGCTTATAAATCGACATGATCCTTCTCTGTCCAGAATAGAGCAGAATATTTTGTTAAATAACAAAGAATCTTTTTGGTCAGTTCTGAAGGTATATGATCTTTGATCTCTTCGTTGGCTGATTTCATATTTTGTGACTTGGTTAGTTGTTCATGTGACTCTTAAACTTCGATGTATTTGCTTTCATCGGCCTGGAAATCTTCTTAATTTTCAGATTGGATGACATCAACACAACTTTTGCTTTGACTTAGGACTTAGGGAATTCCATCTTAATTGTTCAGGCTTGATTTTGACATTGGCAACTAGCTCATGCTTTGCAATTATTGTTCCGATCTAACTCGAATTAAATTCAAGACCTACTCTTTCAAGCTGACTCTTGATTTCTCGTCTAGTTCTGAACTCTTCTCGTTTAAATGTGAGAGTTCAACTGAATTGATGTTGTTACACTCTTTCAAATTATTATCTTGATTTGGTTGTTTATCCCTGTTTTCTTCATCATCATCATCATCATCGACTTCATCAACATCATCGTTCTCTTCTTCATTTCCCTTGATGACACATTGTCTGATCTTTTCACCAAGAGAAGGAAGATGACTTGTTCTGTTTTATTTCTAATCTGCTTTTGCTTTACAGTTGTGGCATCTTAGCGATGCTGGTGTAGTAAAGACCTTTTTGCAATCCTGACATTCTAGATAGTCTTCCTCTTTAGCATCTTTCCTTAGTCTGTTCTTCCTCTCAGGCTCGAATTTATGGTTGTCTAATTTCTTGTGTCTGCTTAAAGAGCTAAGTGCTCCATATACACGAGTGCATCCTGGATATAGACATCGATGGCGTTTCTACTAATCTTGATTACTATTATCATCTTAACTTTCCCTTTGAGAATGTTTCCTCTTCATACTTGCTCTT
Organism: Pseudomonadota bacterium; assembly: GCA_021809225.1. Next base: position 5,383 of record JAKBAL010000118.1, read on the forward strand.
TGGTGAATATTAAATAATTATTGAGGGATTCAAACCTTAAACAATAAGACCTTCCCTTGAAATTTCATTGTCATTGGAATCCTTGAACAAACGGTTGATAAGACAAGAGATTGTTATACTAGCATGAAGGGAAGACATAAGACAACACTTTGTAACAAACTTGACATAGGTCTCGAAATGAAGTTGACATTGACAGTGAAATGATGTTGACCTTGATTTGAAAAGAGATCTTCGGTTTGAAGTTGTTTTCTAACTTAGGGAGCAGACAAGTGTATGAACTTGTTTTGAATTAAGAGAGATGAAATGTTTAAAGTTCTCTTCCAAACTAATTCTTTCTGAGAGGTGACCTTCTTTTTCTACTATATCCGACCTTTAAGCGCCTTTAATTAATTAAAATCTTGAGAGTACAAAAATGCCTCCAAAAGTATAGTTCGTATCTTAAAGGTAAAGAAGAGCATATCATCATCTTTAGAAAGGAAGCGATAGGAATAAAGAAAGAAGAGAGGATCAAATGCAAATTCTGTACTTCTATAGTGAGCAAATCCGATTTAGATTCCCATTTAGATACTCATCAAAATAAAAAGAAGAAGCGTCCTCAATTCAACCAACATAACACAAACGAGTACATGAAAAAGAGGGATGCAAAGCAATTTTTTAAGATAAATAGCCAGAACAAAGTCTAAAATTAAGACTCTACAAAGATCACTCTTCAGACAACTTAGTTTGATGAAAAAGTTAAAGTTGATGATGACAATCATCCATTCAAGTATCCAGAGCTTAAAGTTGATGAGGAGCATGAATTCGATTCAATGGAGTCTATAGCTAGTAACACAAATTGCCAAAGGAAATTTCTCAAGACAAGTGATAATGACTTCCATCATCTCAAATTTCCACCAAGTTAACTTTAAACTCCAAACAGACCAAAGACCAGTTAGATTTCAAAAAATATTCTCAAGTCTAATGATGTTGAACAACCAAGTTCAAAGAGATTCAAGCCTGATTAAATCGAAGAGGAGAAAGGATTGAAGGGATCTAATAAACTGTCTGTACTTTCTCATATCCCTTTTTAGAGAAGCATCGTTCCCAGTCAACCATAAGACAAATAGTAAGTGATAGTAAAGGAACTCTCGGCTTCCCCATATAAGACACCAACAAAAAGAGACATCAAGGACATGTCCGATATTTCAATCTAGAAAGCGAAACAAGAAAGCCCTTACTTATTATTCAGAGAGTTTTGGACTCCTAGTTACAAAGAGAGAAGAAAGAGAGCGATGAATCGTTCATAAGTGATGCCAAAAAAAGAACCAGATTGTTTTACCTTTTTGTAACAACTTTAAACAAGAGCTAAAGATGTAAGTAGAGACCTTGATTTCAAATAGAAAACGATATCTATGGCATTGAAACATGGAAACTAGCGTGGTCCTTTAATCAACATCTTCATGAAAGAGGTTCATATTAGGAACATGCTTGAACTAATTTTGTATGAGGGCAGACTTCAGCGAAACATCAACATCACAAAAAAGATAATTTAAGGTAAGCAAAAACTCTAATCATTCAAGATGAACTGCATCATTTTTTCAAGCAAGCTGTTCTTAATATGCTGATCGTTACCTCAACTTCCATCAGCTC
>JAKBAL010000119.1 GCA_021809225.1 Pseudomonadota bacterium
GTATTTGAACTTTGAAGTCCGTCTTAGGAAGTTTGCTACTCGTATGGTTTTAACTTGTGGAGGAACCATTATTCTGCTTAAAGCTCTTCAATCTCTCCTTCATCCTCTTCTTATAGGAGGAGAAATTGTAAGAAGTTTGTCGGTTGCCGGGCTTATAGGGTTTGGTCTTTTGAGTTTTTTGATTCTTTCACATATTATAGGTGCTTTAAGGTTTAATGAACTTAAACTTATGTTTTCATCGAGGACTTAATGGATCGGATTTTTTCAGGTATACAGCCTACAGGAGACCTTCATCTGGGAAACTACTTAGGAGCAATTCGCAATTGGGTTATGATGCAAGGCAAACACGAAAACTTTTTTTGTATTGTGGATTTGCATGCGCTCACAACTCTTCCAGATCCTGACAATCTACAAAAACATATACGGGAAGTTGCAGCTGCTTATATTGCAGCAGGAATAGATCCTGAAAGATCTTATATTTTTCCTCAAAGTACGGTTTCTGCCCATTGTGAGTTAGCATGGATATTTGCTTGTCTTACGCCTTTAGGATGGCTTAATCGCATGATTCAGTTTAAGGAAAAAGCTGGAAAACAACGAGAACAAGCTAATCTTGGCCTTTATGCGTACCCTGTTCTTCAGGCAGCAGATATTCTGGTTTATAAGGCAACTCACGTGCCCATAGGTGAAGATCAAAAACAACATGTTGAACTCGCCCGCGATATTGCAGGGGCTTTCAATCGTCACTATGGTATCGATTACTTTAAACTGCCAGAGCCTGTTATTTTAAAAACGGCTGCTCGGGTTATGAGCCTAAGGGATGGAACATCAAAAATGAGTAAATCCGATCCTTCAGCGTATAGTCGTATTCATTTTTTGGATGATCCTGATTTAATTGCTTTGAAAATTCGTAAGGCAAAAACAGACCCTATCCCGATTCAGGGAACCCCAGGAGCGATGGAAAGTCGTCCAGAAGCTTTAAATCTTTTAACAATTTATGCATCCTTAACAAATCAAAGTTTGGAAGATGTTTGCCTTGAGTTTGAAGGCTCGACTTTTTCACCCTTCAAACAGAAGTTAACGGATCAAATTATTATGATTATGGAGCCAATTCGGCAACGTATGACAGTTTTGTTAAAAGACCCTGTTTTTTTGGATTCAGTTCTTAAGAGAGGAACAGAGAAAGCAAGAGACATTGCTTTACAACACCTTAGTGAAATTCAAGATATCGTTGGATTTTTAAGAATGTAAGAGAAGGTATGCTAATGAATGCTCTTGACCCTAATGGGTATTGCTGAGTAATCTTAACACAAGTGAAATTGATACCTAAATTATTCCATGAAAACTGACTTTCAAACGGTTGTCTTAAAACTCCAAGAATTTTGGGCGCAGCAAGGTTGTGTAATTTTGCAACCCTATGACGCTGAAGTGGGTGCGGGAACGTTTCACCCAGCGACAACTTTAAAATCTCTTGGTCCTAAACCTTGGAAAGCAGCGTATGTCCAGCCTTCTCGGCGGCCAGCAGATGGAAGGTATGGAGAAAATCCCAATCGGCTTTATCGTCATCATCAATACCAAGTTATTCTAAAACCATCACCCGATGATGTGCAGGATATTTATCTTGAAAGTTTAAGGTATATTGGTTTGGATCCAATCCTTCATGATGTTCGTTTTGTTGAAGATGATTGGGAGAGTCCAACTTTGGGGGCTTCTGGTCTTGGTTGGGAAGTATGGGGAGGGGGTCAAGAAATTACGCAATTTACCTATTTTCAACAGGTCGGTGGTTTTTCCTGTGATCCCATTCCTGTAGAACTAACCTATGGCCTTGAACGGTTGATCATGACTCTCCAAGGTATTGAAAATGTTTATAATTTGTCATGGAATGATCCTGTAGGCCCAACACCCATGACCTATGGAGATGTGGCCCAACAAATGGAGAAAGAATTTTCAGCGTTTAGTTTTGAATATCTTGATGCCCCCATGATTTTTCGCCATTTTGAAGATGCCGTGTCAATGTGTGATCAGCTCGTTGAAAATAAGCTTGTTCTTCCTGCTTATGAGCACTGTCTTAAAGCGAGCCACCTCTTTAATCTTTTAGATGCACGAGGGGTTTTAAGCGTTACAGAACGTGCTAATTATATTGGTCGTGTTCGGACTTTGGCCCGGAAATGTTGTGAACTTTGGGTGGAGAATGCCCATGGCTGAGTGGCTCCTTGAAATTTTTTCCGAAGAAATTCCTGCTTGTATGCAAAAAGGAGCCCAACTCCAGCTTAAAGCTCTCACTGAAACTCTTCTTCAAGAAGAAGCCATCTCTTTTGAGACGGTAAGAACATTTATAACCCCTCGTAGATTAGCAATGGTTGTAGATGGGCTTCCTCTGCAAACTTCTGAGAAAGTAGAAGAAAAAAAGGGGCCACGTATTGATGCTCCTCAAGCTGCAATTGCGGGCTTCCTAAAAACAGTAGGGATAGGGCGAGAAGAGTGTGAGGTTAAGGATACACCAAAAGGACAGTTCTTATTTTTTACTCAAAAAGTGCGGGGACAACCCTTAAGAGATATCCTTTCTCACTTGGCTCCATCGCTTTTAGAAAAAATACGTTGGCCTAAATCTATGCGATGGGGAGAGCTGTCCGCAACGTGGGTAAGGCCTATTCGGGGACTTCTTAGTCTTTTTGAGGGAGAGGTGGTTCCTTTTTCTTATGCTGGTGTTGAAGCCTCACATTGGACAAAAGGCCATCGATTTTTAGCACCTAAGCCTTTTCGTGTTGAAAATTTTAAGGACTATGAGAAAAAATTACGAGATCATTTTGTCATTTTAGATGGGGAGGAACGGCGCACCCTCATCCAAAAGGGGATTAACCATATTGCTCAAGATTTAACGCCTCTTGAGGATGATTCTCTTTTGGAGGAAGTCACAGGTCTCGTTGAATGGCCTATCGTCTTAAGAGGAGGTGTGGACGCACACTTTATGAATCTTCCATCAGAGGTTATCACAACCCCAATGCGGGTCCATCAACGATACTTCCCTTTTCTCAATGACCAAGGAAAACTCGCTGCCTGTTTTGGCATTATTGCGAATGTTGAAACACGTGATCAAGGTAAAACCATTGTTACAGGCAATGAAAGGGTTTTACGAGCTCGACTTGCAGATGCACAGTTCTTTTGGGATCAAGATCAAAAGAAACCCTTAGATCACTTTAACATTTCTTTGAAAACTCGCCTTTTTCATCAACACTTGGGCAGTCTTTTTGATAAAGTTGAGCGGTTAATCATCCTTTCATCCCGTATGGCCGTAAAAATAGGGGTTGATCCAAAGCCAATACGTCAGGCTGCTCTTCTCTCTAAAGCCGATCTTGCCAGTCAAATGGTTGGGGAATTTCCGGAACTTCAAGGCGTAATGGGAGGAAATTATGCGCTCAATCAAGGCGAAGGACCTGAAGTTGCGCGAGCCATCGAAGAACATTATTGGCCCAAGGTTTCTGGGGGAAAGATACCTAATGCTATACCGAGTTTGATCCTCTCTATGGTGGATCGACTTGATACCTTGATGGGCTTTTTTGCTATTGGGATTACACCAACTGGATCGAAAGATCCCTTTGCCTTAAGGCGGGCGGCCCTTGGCTTGATTTCTTTATCCTTTAACCCTCACTTCAGTTTACCCATGGTTGATATTTTGGAGTGGGCCTATGAAGCTTACTCTTGGTCAACACTGACGCCGCCTCTTTTAAAAAATAAAGAGCAGGCTGTTCGTGATTTATGGCAATTCCTTTTAGAACGCTTTAAATTTTCCCTACGAGCGGACCAAGGAAGCTCTTATGATCATGTGGATGCTGTGTTAACTGTTGCCCATGAAAATTCCACCTTTTCAGATCTTGCCTTACGCGTAAAAGCTTTAGATCAGCTAATGGATGGGGAAGATGGAAAAAATCTTCTCATCGCTTATAAAAGAGCTTCTCATATTTTAAAAATTGAGGAAGAAAAAGATAAACGGCTTTATGAAGGTCATATTTTAGAAGAAATTCTAAAAGAACCTGAAGAAAAAGCTCTTTTTATAAACCTATCCTCTAAATCTTTGGAGATTCAAGATCTGGTGAAGACATGTAATTTCATTAAAGCTGTTCAAGATTTAGCCATGATTAGACCTTATGTGGATCAGTTTTTTGATAAAGTTGTGGTGAATACGATGGAAAAAGATGTTCGAGAAAACCGTCTTCATCTTTTGTCATTTCTTAGGCAAACACTTCATCAAGTGGCGGATTTTTCAAAAATTGAGAGTTAATGAATAAAAGGATTCAACATGATATCAAAGGATTTACAAGACAAGCTCATTGGATTGGCTAAAGAAGCTCAAGAAAAAGCATACGTCCCTTATTCAAAATTTCCTGTCGGGACGGCTCTTATCACAGAAGATGGGGATATCTATACAGGATGTAATATTGAGAATATCTCATTTGGTTTATCTAATTGTGGGGAAAGAACTGCAATTTTCAAAATGTTGTCAGAAAAAGGACCAAAGGGAAGAATAAAAGCTATTGCTGTTACAACAAAAGCCGATATTCCTTGTTCTCCCTGTGGTGCGTGTCGACAAGTAATTCAAGAATTTAGCAGTCTTGAGACTGTTGTCATTTATAAGGGTAACGAAGGATATGTGGCCATACCCTTGAGTCAACTTCTTCCTGGAGCTTTTACAGAAATTATGGCTATTGGTTAGGACGGCTTTTCAAAGCGCATCCACTCTGGTATGTAAGGCTTTAAACGAGCCTTCCCTCCCACAAGCTTATTTTGAGCTTTTACAGCTTCAATACGAAGAAGAGCAAGGCCATGAGTTTCATTATGGGACCGCATTTCGCCAACGGAATCCCCATTGAAAAAAATTTCTGTTCCTTGATCGGGAGCTTCTCCCTCAATGATGACAGGGAAAAGCCGCTTTCTGACGAGACCTCGATATTTTGTTCGAGCGGTAAGCTCTTGCCCCATGTAGCATCCTTTTGTCCAACTAATGGCGTTCAGTTCATCGAGTCCTGATTCAAGTAAAATCGCTTTTTCAGGAATTAAATCTTTTCCACCTTCCGGGATGCCTAAGATAAGACGATGGAGATCGTAGTTTTGAAGAGGAATTTGTTGAAAATTCTTGGGAGGAGTTGACGTTATCATCCGCGTTCCTAACTCTTTAAGACGAGGATCCATAAAGACACCATTGGAAGTGTATCCTGGTTCTTCTTTAAGGTTAAAAAAGGTCGCAACATTATTTCCCCATAAGGCAAAAACCTTTAAGTCTGGACGATGTTTAAGGGTTACCTTTGAGCGAAGTTTATAGAGAGTGAGCTTTTTCAAAAGAGCTTCCATGCGAGAAGCTTCCACGTCCAGAAGGAAAGAATCCTTGTTGTCTATAATAAAAAAGTCATACAAAAACCTTCCTTGAGGGGTAAGAAGGGTTGCATATAGGGTTTGGTCTCGATTTACAAGGTGAATGTCATTGGTTATCAACCCTTGGAGGAAAGAGGCTTTATCTTCTCCTTCAATTTCCAATACGCCACGGTTAGAAAGTTCACAGCCGTTAATGGTCATTAAATCCTCATATGAAATAATATATTTTCTCTATCACATACCATCAAAACGGTTTTATTTCAGCAACAAAGGGAGGTGAGAATTCTCACCTCCTTTGTTTTTCTATAGACTCAATGAAAAAGACCATTAAGTGTTTGCTTCAATAGCTCTTCGCTGCCTTCTAAGCCAGAACACAGCTCAAAAATAGCCTTAGCTTCTTTGGTCTTTTCTTCTTTTTCAATAGCATGTTTCCTAGCTTCTAGGTCGAATTCAGGAATTAAGGTTGAAAAGTGACCCTCTCCATCAAACTCTACATGCACATCACGAGCGTGAGGAACCTGCCATAACTCTTGATCCCCGTTAACTCTTTGATAGGTATTTCCTATCTTTTGCCAAACATGAACATTAAAGGGGCTAGGGCTGAAACGTCCCAATAATGTCAAGGTCATAACAGAATTTGATTCATAAGGAGTGCTCAATGTGTGCATAGCCTCTTCTAAAAGAAAAGAATTCAATCCTATATCGTCTGGAAGTTGATCCGGCCTTAAGTGGCGTACAATTTCCAGCCCTTGTTCACGAGGAACATTTATCGCTAAATTTCCGCAGTCTCCATTAGCCAGTGTTTTATATTTGCAAAGAGATAAGTCATTTCCAACAAATTTAACATTAATTTTTTCTCTGTCTTTATCATCGACAAAAAGTCTCAATGAATGTGACGGGGACTGTAAGGCAGAGGGTTGAGGAGAGGAAATGGGTCTCCGTGGTGATGACAAAGAAGCAAGTGGGAGGCCTTTTACTGCCTCAGGTATAACAAGTTTTTTAGGTTGGGGGCGCTCTGAAATAGGAGCGCTCAGAGACGGCTGAGAAGGTTGCTTCTCTCCAATACTTGTGAATTGTGAAAGTGCGCAGTCATTTCTTGTGAGCCTCTTCAGCCAATCCGTATACTCTGTAGATGCAAATGGATTGGCGTGTTGTGAAGATTCTTTGGGAGAAGTAGATGGAATGCCTCCTCGGTCATTGAGAAGATGTGTTAGCTCTTCTTCAGATGGATAGTATTCAATTCCCCTCTCTTTTGCTTGTGTTAAGCGAGCAAATTTATCTAGGATATCCTCAAAATTATCAGCACCCTTAAAGGTTAAGAGTGTGTGCAGATTTGTTAGCTCTTCTTGAACAGAATACATCTGTGGCTGTGATGAAGCCTCTAATAAGCTAGAAAAACTCCTATGATCTGGTTGTAGCGCACGATTTAACTCTTCAATTTGATTGATAACAGCAAGTTGGTCTTCTTCTGTAAGATCAAGCTCAAGCAAAATATGCTCAAGATTTTGTTTTGCTTCTTGGTTTTTTTGGAAAGCTCCTGAATCAATTAATGCTTGAGGAGATTCGATAGGGAATGAAGACAAAACAGGGGTTGAAGACGCCGCATGCGGGGAAGGCGCAACATAAAGTAAAGAAGAAGCTTGAGG
>JAKBAL010000120.1 GCA_021809225.1 Pseudomonadota bacterium
TAATCACCACCGGAACATCCTTGTCAAGAAGAGCGATAGGGCCGTGTTTCATTTCTCCCGCAGCATAAGCTTCAGCATGAATGTAGCTAATTTCTTTGAGTTTGAGAGCTCCTTCCAAAGCCAAAGGGAAATTGGTGCCTCGTCCTAAAAAAAGAACATCTTTGGCTTTAGCAAGGCGTTGAGTAAATGCTTTTATCTGAACTTCTTGCGAAAGGACCTTTTCACAAAGAGCGGGAAGAAACCGCAACCCAAAGATCATCTCTTCAAAGGCTTCTTCGTTTAAAACACCGCGCTTATGGGCTGCGTCAAGGACGAGAAGGGAAAGGACGGCAATCTGTGATGTGAAAGCCTTTGTGGAAGCCACACCAATCTCAGGGCCTGCACTGGTTAAAAGAACAATATCCGACTGACGTGCAATCGAACTTCCTGCCACATTGACAATGGAAGCAACCGTTTGACCTTGAGATTTCATGTATTCAAGGGCAGAAAGAGTATCGATGGTTTCTCCAGATTGAGAGATCAAAAGGCTTAGCCCCTTTTCAGGAAGAGGAGGTGTTCTATAGCGGAACTCAGAAGCTACATCAATTTCAACGGAAAGGCGCGCGATTTTTTCAAACCAATATTTGGCGATAAGGCCCGCGTAATAGGCTGTTCCACAAGCGGAAATAGTTAGTCGAGAAATGGAAGCCCACGGTAGAGAAGGCAGTTCAAGTTTTCCTTCTTTTAGAAAAGAATGGATTGTTTTTTCTATAGTATGGGGTTGTTCATAAATTTCTTTCAACATAAAGTGATCATATTCCCCTCTACTTGCCGCATCTTCAGGGATTTGAGTTTTCTCAATAGGTCTTTCAACAGAGTGATTATCTTTATTGAAAATAGCGACACTTTCTGGAGATAATACAGCCCAATCTCCATCTTCAAGGTAACTAACTTGTTGAGTTAAGAAAGAAAGGGCTATAGCGTCTGAGCCTACATACATTTCTCCCTTACCATAACCAATAGCCAAAGGACTGCCCCCTTGACGAGCAACGATAAGAAGGTTTTCATAACCTGTGAATATAACTGCGAGAGCAAAAGAGCCTTTAAGATGGGTTAAAGTTTTTGCTACCGCATCCTGAGGAGTGAGTCCCTTATCCATATAAAGAGCAATAAGATGAGCGACAACTTCCGTGTCTGTCTCACTTTCAAAGACGTATCCATTGGTTTCAAGATCTCGACGTAACTCTTCACAATTTTCGATGATCCCATTATGGACCAAAGCAACTCTGGGATTAGCGTGAGGATGAGCATTCATTTCAGTAGGCTGCCCATGCGTTGCCCAACGTGTATGGCCTATACCATTATGGCCTTCGAGGGGATGGGCTAAAAACTTCTCTTTAAGTTTAATAAGTTTTCCACTCGCGCGTATTCTTTGAAGTTGACCCTTGTAAACGGTGGCAATGCCGGCCGAGTCATACCCGCGATACTCAAGCTTTTCAAGGCCATAAATAAGCCTTGACCCCACAGAATGGTTCCCGACAATCCCAATAATTCCACACATAAATTAAAAATCCCTTCTTTTTTTACGCTTTTCTCGAAATTTATCCGCACCTCTTTCAAGAACTGTTTGATTTCTACGAGTGACGGCTAAAGCTCGGCCTTCGACATCTTGATTAATGACACTTCCTGCTCCGACAATGGCATAATCTCCGATTGATAGGGGAGCAATAAGAGAACTGTTGGAACCTATAAAAGCTCCTTCTCCAATTTGGGTTTTAAATTTACTGAATCCATCATAGTTGCAGGTAATCGTTCCTGCCCCTATGTTTGCTTGTGATCCAACATCTGCATCTCCAATGTAACTCAAATGTTTGGCTTTGGCCCCAGGTCCAAAGGTGGATTTTTTTACTTCTACAAAGTTCCCAATTTCTGCCTTTTTTTGGAGATGAACTCCTCCCCGAAGGTGAGCAAAGGGGCCTACGAGAGCATAAGGGCCTACATGGGTATCACAGAGTCGACAAAAAGAGAAGAGTTCAGCGCCCTTTTCAATCTCAACGCCAGGGCCAAACACGATGCAAGGATGAAGAGTGACATCAGAGCCCAACTTCGTATCATAGCTAAAATAGATGGTTTTAGGATCCATAAGGGTGGCTCCCTCTGTCATGGCTCTATTTCGCCATCGGTCTTGAAGAAAATTTTCCGCAAGTGCCAGATCCTGACGCGTGTTGATACCTATGAATTCTGAAGCTTCACCTTCGACAACGCCGCAGGTGTAGCCTTTTTGACGAGCTATTTTTACAAGGTCTGTAAGATAGTACTCTTGTGCTGCATTATGAGGTGTTACAGCAGAAAGCAAAGATTCCAAAAGATCTCCCCGAACCAGCATAGCACCAGAATTACACAAGGAAATTTCTTTTTGAGCGGTAGTCAAATCCTTATCTTCTATGACTGCCTCAAGCTCTCCAGCTTCATTAAGGATAAGGCGTGCATAGTTTTGTTTGTCCATTGGACGCATTCCCAACAAAATGACTGCCATTTCAAGATGACTATGACTTAACATAAGCATGCGGTCCAACGTTTCCCGTTGAATAAGGGGTGTATCACCAAAGAGGACAAGAACCTGACCTTCAGCCTTTAAATGAGGGAGAGCATATTTGACAGCATCTCCTGTTCCTTGTGCTGGATGCTGCACAACGGTTTGGTGGACAAATGGGGTCTTGATATCTTTTAGGGAAGGACTAACAACCAGCACCACCTCTTGGGGGGTCATGCTATGAGCTAAATCAAGAACATAATGCAGCACAGGACGTCCTCCTAAGGGGTGGAGGATTTTAGGTAAGTCCGACTTCATTCGTGTCCCTTGTCCCGCAGACAGAATAATAATTTGTAGATTGTTCATCATTTTTTAACCTATAAATGTGATGTTCTTAACATAGGTTGTGGGGATCCACTAGAACTGATCGCATCAAAAAACATAACAAAATCTTTCAGGCTCTTGTTTTCCCCTATATTTATGCCATAGTGTACATAGCAGCTTTTGAAAGGAAAAAAAATGGCAACGAAAAAAGTAAATAGTAAGACGGCACAAGAAACTGAAGTTCATGCTCCCCTTGTTGTGAATGCTCAGTATGTAAAGGATCTATCTTTTGAAAATCCTAGCCCCTTATCTAATGTCACAGGAAATGAGGAAAGACCATCAATTTCTATTCATATCGAGGCCCAGGCAAATAACATAGCTGATCATTCCTATGAGGTAACTTTGCGTGTACGTGTTGATGCCAAGCGAAAGGAAGCCCAAGTATTTTTATTAGATCTTGAATATGCTGGCGCTTTCACGATTGGAAAGGAAGTTCCAGAAGAATATATTCGTCCGATTTTAATGATCGAATGCCCCCGTATTCTTTTCCCCTTTGCCCGCAACATTATTGCGACGACAACGCAAGAAGGCGGTTATCCAGCTCTTTTGTTAACACCTGTAGATTTTGCTGATCTTTATCAACGTCAAGTTTCTCAAGAAAAACCACACGAGGAAAAGTCAGAAAGACCAGAAATACTGCAGTAACAAGGGATTAGAAGTCAACAATCAAGTGCTCTTGCACTAAAATATCTGAGAAGTTCAGACAAAATCGATGGACTTTGTTTAGAAAGAAAAAAATTTTTAATAATAAAGGACTCCATGTTGTCTGGCTTCCATTCTCCTACAAAACGCGGAATCTTCTTTATGATTCTTGCGATGTTGATTTTTTCCATTCTCAATGCGATTGTTAAAGATACAACAACTCATTATAGCCCCATCCAACTTGTCTTCTTTCGTTGCCTGTTTGCGACAATTCCTGCGGGTGGGTTCCTCCTCATTCGAGGAGGGTGGATGCTTCCAACGCCTACTGATTGGAAAATCCATTTGAAAAGGGCCTTTCTTTTGGCCATTGGGCTTGCCGTTCTTTTTTTAGGAATTGGCATGCTTCCTCTTTCAAACTCCATGGCTCTTTACTTTTCCTCAACTCTTTTTCTTGTTATTCTTTCTTATCCTCTTTTGCATGAAAAAATTCGTCCTATCCAAGGGGTGGCCGTTGCTATTGGCTTTGTGGGTGTTTTGATTATTGCAAAACCAGGAGGAGATGTTTTCCATTGGGGCACACTTTTTGTGATTATGGGGGCATTTATGGAGTCCGCATATAACCTTTACGGGCGCCTCTTATCATCTACTCACAATAGTTTTATGCTCACATTTTTAGGCTCTTTGTTACCTGCTCTTGTGATTCTTGTTGCTCTCCCTTTCGTCTGGGTAACGCCAGATTTAGGTGGGTGGATTTCTTTGATTTGTTTAGGCCTTGGGGGTGGATTAGGCCAGCTTTGTGTTACATTCGCATACTATAATGCACCCGCTGGTATTCTTGCTCCTATGATTTATTCTGCTATGCTTTGGAGCGTGATGTTAGATATTATGCTTTATGGGAATTGGCCAACCCAGTCTCTGCTTGTGGGGTGTGGGATTATTATTGCCTCAGGGCTCATCATTGTTTTCCATGAATCTAAGCAGCAAAATGTATCATGAGGGTTGACCTATTTTTAAGATAGATTATATTGTGCAGCATTCTAGGGCGCTTAGCTCAGTCGGTAGAGCATCTGACTTTTAATCAGAGGGTCGCAGGTTCGAATCTTGCAGCGCCCACCAAGAAAACAAAGGGTTTTGGTGGTTTTAGAATAAGTTAAGTTTTTTCGGGTATACCCCGGGTATGCCTTGTGAAGGAGTGAAGTGTTTGATTAAGTGAGATGAATTTTTAGACTCCACGTTAAATTTGGATGTTAATGTGACTCTGCATGCTTAAAAGGAGGTTCTGCTTTCATCTAAACATTCAAGTCTTTCAATATCCTCTCTTCTAATGCCAAAGCCCTTTAATTTTAGAGCCAGATCTTTATTTTCTTTTTCAAACTTTAGGATTTTCAGGCTTGTCGTATTTTCTAAATTGAGCAATTTTAAGTTTTCTAAAATTCTAGCCTCTTGGTTATTGTAATACTTGAACCCGCCATACGCACCATTTCTACTTTGTCATTAGCCTTTTTGAATGAAATCTTTGTTAGATTTTTTGTGCTAGGCCTATTCAAGTTAACTTCTTTAAGTTATTAAGAGGTTCCATGAATGAAACTTCTGTGAGATTTAGTGTTGCAACCAAACGAAGTTTTTCCAAATTAGATAGGGTTTCTAATGGCACTTGTTTTCTGTAAATGAAATCAATGATGAACCAGTCAAGGACATCATTTGAGAAAACTTTTTAAAACCCGGTTTACTTTTTATCTAATTTCGTTATGTTGAAAGCGATACGCGCCCTTAGCTCAGCTGGATAGAGCGTCGGCCTTCTAAGCCGCAGGTCGCAGGTTCGAATCCTGCAGGGCGCACCAGCCTTCAAATTGTCCTTTCTAGATACATAAGTACACGTCTTCCTCTAGCTATGAGGTAATTCGCCCAGAGAGGGGAATCCTCTCAATTTCCACCAACCTCACTACACAGATGGGGAAAAATGCTTGATTTTTCACCAAGAAATTTCTATAACAAGAAAATAAATTCAATGTAATGAAAATAGGAAATTATTATGTCGTTCGAAAATTATAAATATAAAATGTTTTTTACTCTCACGGTTCTATTTCTCGGCGTGTGGTCAAATCCCTCCATTTCCATGGAAGACGATCCGGAAGAGATAAGAAATAACTCAAACCGTATTTTAAAACAAACTGTACCAGCTTCAAAGCAAGTGGACCCAGCCTTCTTAGCAACAGAGAATATATCTTCCGCTTGTAATAAGTTTTCAGAGTTACTCAAAGGAAAAATTTCTGAAAAAGAAAATGTTAGGGATCTTGATGGTCTCCTCAATTTTTTGAAAAAAGAATCGGCGGAACCCCAATATGCAACGCATTTTAGAGAGCTAATACAAGAGAAAAATAAAAGTGTCTCTTTTGAGAGAGAAGGAGATCTTGAGGCAGATTTTTTCTTCATGAGTATGACGGATAATTTATTCATTCCCTCTGATTTTGACAAACCAGAAGAAGTAAGAGAAATTATAATCCTTATGATGAATTACAAAGAGCTAATTTGTAATCGTCAGCTAGAGAAAAATAACTTATGCGTCGAGGCTAATCCTCTTCTTGAAAGCGAAGAAAGTCTTCATAATGACCCGCTTCCCTTGCCTAACGACACGAATGGCAAAACATCAAGGCTTATTAAGCTATTACGTACATTTTCAGAAGGTAGTGCTAGAGATTCTATCGCCCAGAATTTTTCTAGAGGCATACTCGACCTAGATGCTAGAAAGCAAGAGGATATTCTTAAGGAAATACACATCGAACTTCCTGATGAAGAGATAGAAGGTATCTTCAAAAAGCATGGTATTGTTCAGTTGCGTCCTGTAAATAGAACCAAACTTCTCATTGGATGCGGTAATCGTCCAACAGCTGCGACGACGAACATGCGAGAAGAAAATACGCTGAAATACCATTTCCATGAAGAGTATGTAACAATTAATCCTGATATACTATTTAATCCTACTCTTGTAGCATATTGGGGAGAACCAAATATTGACACTTTCTTAAAGGCAACTCCTGTGAGTTTCGATGAAATCTACATTGAGGGAGTTTTTGTTAGCTTCTCACCTGAACGGTTGGGTATTTTTGAGTCCCTTTTACAAAAGGATGGCGTTCTTCACTCACGTGATGGAGAACTATTAACACTTCTCAACGGAACAACCGAATACACTCTCCTAGAGGACATAAATTTCCCTCTAACCGTAAATATTAACCAAGATATTATTAATAATATACGAGAGAAAATGAAAGTTTCTCTATTTAAAAAGAAAATTACTCACACGGATTTCTTTCTTAATGTTAATGAAGGGAATAAACAGGATAACCCTTTACAATTTTTGGTCGACCTAGTGCCTGAAAATCTTTTTCAAGCGCTTGGCAGTAATTTAAATTTGTTACAAGTAGTCGTGGTAGCAACCATGTTGGGTATAGCACTCCTTAAAATCCCAGT
>JAKBAL010000121.1 GCA_021809225.1 Pseudomonadota bacterium
ACATAAGAGATAAAAATAATGAATAAAAATATATTGTACGTCTTTCAGAAGAAGAACGCAGCATACTCAAAGAAGTCATCAAAAAACTCAAAACCGCACTTTGGGTCGGATGGAACTTAAACCACCATCAACACCCAGCCTTTGATCAGTTATCCAGGAATTTTCTGGGTTAAGGTTCTTTCCTTAATGACCATAATAAGACATAATAACTGTCATGAATTTCACATCTTTTGTTTCTTCTGACGACCCTAAGTCGTCTTTAACCCCCCTTTTTCGTCTATTGCCTTATCTTTGGCCGACTGATGCTGTAGGGCTCAGGTTACGCGTCATTTCCTCTTTTTTATGCCTATTTCTTTCAAAGATATTTAATCTCTTGGTGCCCCTTTATTTTAGAGACGCCGTTAATGCGCTTTCCCTCGAAAAAGAAAATTTTGTCGTAGTGCTTCCCTTAGGCATCCTATTAGCTTATGGTGCCATGCGGATTTTAAATGCCTTTTTTAGTGAAGTCCGCGTTGCAATTTTTGCTCCCGTAGGGCAACATGCTACCCGTAAAATTGCAGTTATGATTTTTAAGCATCTTCATCGTTTAAGCTTACGTTTTCACTTAGCTAGAAGAACGGGAGGTATAAGTCGAGTTATTGAACGAGGAACCGGGGGCATTGAAAACTTTTTATGGTTTTCAACAAATAATATAGCACCAGCCATTCTTGAAGTTATGTTTATGACCACAGCTATGTGGATACTTTATAGTTGGGAATTCGCCTTTGTTACACTCGTAACCATTACCCTTTATACCGTTTTTACAATTCTAACTACGGAATGGCGAACACACTATGTGCGCGAAATGAATACAATGCAGGATCAGGGGAATGCGAGATCTATTGATGCTCTTTTAAATTATGAAACTGTTAAATACTTTGCAAACGAGGATTATGAAGCGAAGCGCTTTGATGTTATTCAATCCTACTTTGAGAAATCTGCAATATTATATCAGTCTACTCTTGCAGTCCTAAATGGTGGACAAGGTATTATTATTGCAATAGGTACAACTCTGATCATGATATTGGCTGCAATAGGGGTTGTAAATCAAACGTTAACGGTTGGTGATTTTGTGCTGGTAAATAGTTATCTTTTACAAGCATTTATACCGCTTGGAGCTTTAGGATATGCTTATCGTATCCTTAAACAATCCCTCGTAGATATGGAGGGCATGTTCTCACTCTTAGATGAAAATGCTGAAATTGAAGATAGCCCAACGGCTCAGCCATTAAAAATTTCAGACGGCTCTATAGAATTTCGAGATGTCTGCTTTTCCTATAATCCCAATCGCAAAATCCTAAAACACGTTTCATTTCAAATCCCTGCAGGAAAGACAATGGCAATTGTAGGAGAAAGTGGTGCGGGGAAATCAACAATTTCACGTTTATTATTTCGATTTTATGATGTTACAGAAGGAGCCATACTTATTGATGGGCAAGATATTTGGAACGTAACCCAAGCAAGTCTCAGGAAAACGATCGGTGTTGTTCCTCAAGATACAGTCCTTTTTAATGATACGATTTACTACAATATTTCTTATGGTAACCCAGAAGCAACAAAGGCAGCTGTTGAAAAAGCTGCGCAACACGCCCAAATTGATACTTTTATTAAAAGTCTGCCTGATGGGTATGATACTCTTGTGGGAGAGAGAGGTCTTAAACTTTCAGGAGGGGAGAAACAAAGAGTCGCTATTGCAAGAACACTTTTAAAAAATCCCACCATTTTCTTGTTTGATGAGGCTACGTCTTCTTTGGATACCAAAACAGAAAAAGAAATTCAAAAAAACCTTCTGAAAATTTCTCAAAACCATACCACTCTGATCATTGCTCATCGCTTATCAACAATTATTCATGCTGATGAAATATTGGTCCTTCATGAAGGTAAGGTAGTTGAACGGGGGACACATAAGCTTCTTCTTGCTCAACAAGGCTCGTACGCTCACATGTGGAAGCATCAACAAGATGAAGCTCATAAGTCTAAATTGGTAGAGTAGATCTATTTTTGGATGGGTTTGTCAGCGATCCATATAGAAGAGGCTGCAAATACAAAAGCACATGCAGCAGATTAAAGATTAAACCCTATAACCTACATTCCTAGGCCTAGGAGCCGAAGTTTTTGAATTAAATTAAAAAAACAAGTTATTCTCCCTTCCATGACCTACAGGGAGTTAGAAAAATGTTAGAAGTTTCTAAAAAAGTGATCCCATTTGATTTTAGCTACGTTGGTGAAAATTGTTTTTTAGTTTTTGGGTCTATGCTCTAAAAACCCTTTGTTTTACTGGTGCCGGATGTCGGAATCGAACCAACGACCTACTGATTACAAATCAAAGGATCTATAGGGTGACCTAGGGATACGAAGGTAGATAAAGGTATATATTTCAACGCTTTTTCTAGCATCCGTGGGAGATCAAAGTCTCCAAAAGTAGCCCCGAGTTCTTTTAAGTTGCTTCCGATATGCTTCCGGAATAATATCACTGATTAGCAACCCGCTGATTGTTTGTGTTAAGGGTTTATACCATAAGATAAGAATAAGGGGCAGCATTATGAGCACAAACCAAAAGCTCACAAAGAGATTTGTTGAAAGCATTAAACCTCACGAAACGGATGAACAGCTTATATGGGATTCAGAGCTAAAAGGTTTTGGAGTTCGCGTTTTTCCAACAGGGCGTCGGACTTATTTTGTCCAATATCGGAACCAATGTGGAAGTACACGTCGTAAAAAAATTGGGGTTCACGGAGTTATTACAGCCGACCTTGCAAGGGACGAAGCAAAGAAACTTTTGGGAGACGTTGCTAGAGGGGACGATCCCTCAAAAGATTTTCAGAAAGCAAAGTTAAAACAAACATTTGAAGAGTTAGCCAATCAATATCTGGAAATTTATGCAAAAACCGAGAAAAAACCAAAAAGCTTTAAAGAAGATAAAAGAATGTTGGAGAAGATTATCTTAAAAAAATGGAGAGGAAAAAAAGTTGAAGAGATAACGACTTATGACGTTCAACACCTCCATCATGAGCTTCAAGAAACACTTTACGTGGCAAATCGCGTCCGTTCTTTATTAAATACAATGTTTAATCTTGCCATTCAATGGAATTGGACCTCTGTGAACCCTGTTGAAGGGGTGAACAAATATCAGGAGCAAAAGCGCAATCGTTGGTTAAACGACCAGGAAGTACAACATTTATACGATGTCCTCGATTCCTATCATAATCAAAGTGTAGCCAATGCTATTCGATTGCTTGTTTTGACAGGCGCTCGGAAGAACGAAGTTTTGGCAGCTGAGTGGGATCAATTTGATCTTGAAAAAGGAGTTTGGACAAAGCCAGCTCACACAACAAAGGAGAAAAAGTTCGAGCATCTTCCTTTATCATCTCAAGTGATTGCTCTTCTTAAAAAGATCAAAGAAGAAGCCACAACGCCACTACTATTCCCTGGAAAAGTGGCTGGAAAACCGCTCCAGGATATTAAAAAAGCCTGGAAGACTATCATCACGAGAGCTGGTCTAACAGAGGTACGTATTCACGATCTGCGCCATACCCATGCCTCTCACCTGGTTTCAAGTGGATTAAGTTTGAGCATTGTGGGAAAACTTTTGGGCCATACACAGGCCTCTACCACCCATAGATACGCCCATTTGGCGGATGAACCCTTGAGACAAGCAGCTGAGTTTTTTGGCAGTAAGGTTGAAAAACTTACTTCGAAGGAGACTTGAATTTTTCGTAATAGGGAGACTCTTCAAATTTATAATCTACTAATAATAAAGGGTATTTTTTATCTTGCTTGGTTTTAAAGAAAACATTAAGCTTAAAATACTTATCTCATAATGGGATGAGCGTGGAACAAAGAACGCTATCAACGTCTTTGTCCCACTGATCATCGTAACTGTATTGGAGTCACAATGACTAGTGAAAGACTAGCTCAGATTGAGCATATTTCTCAACTCTTAATTTTTCAAATTAAAAACGTAAATAAGCTTATTGCAAAGGCTTGGTATGAGCTTGAAATTGCTCGATCAGACCTGCGAGAGCTTATGGAGGTTCATGAAGAATGGGAGAAAGAGAAAGGGCTCAACCAAGAGCTATACAAGTAAAGTGGTGCCCACTCTCTTGATCTCTACATTTTTAAATCTTAAGGATTCATTGGCTTTTTTCTAAGCCAAACCGTTAAGATTTTTGAGAGAAAGGATGAAGACGAGTATTAAGGAGATGGTATGTGTATGGTACAGAAACAGTGGAAAGGATTATAAAGTCGTAATCCTTTCACTGTTTTTTTCCAATATATTATATTATCATTCTAAATTGTAAAGTCAGAAGGATTATTTATGAAACAGCTTAAGTCGAATCCTCTTCTTAATGAAATTAGAGATTTAATAGAGTCTACTAAATTTAAAACAGCCACAAATATTAATTCTGATTTAGTCCAATTATATTGGGAAATTGGGAGGCGCCTTCACTTAGAGATTTTGGAGGATCAGCGGGCAGAATATGGAAAACAAGTTATTTCAACCATTTCGAATCAGCTATTAATTGAGTACGGCAAGGGATTTAGTCAACGAAACATATTTAATATGTTGCGGTTTGCCCAAACTTTTCCCGATAAAGAGATTTTGCAGACACTGTCTGCACAATTATCTTGGTCACATATTGTTGAAATTATTTATGTTGAAGATTCGTTAAAACGTGATTTTTATGCTCAAATATGCCGCTTAGAGAGATGGAGCGTCCGTACGTTGCGAAAAAAAATGCAAGGTATGTTGTTCGAGCGTACGGCAATCTCTAAAAAACCAAAAGAGCTCGCAATACAAGAACTAGAGTCTTTAAAAAATGAAGATCATCTAACACCAGATCTCGTCTTAAGAGATCCTTATTTGTTAGAATTTCTTAGATTGGATGGAGAATTTAAAGAAAAAGATTTGGAAGATGCTATTTTGAGAGAACTGGAGAAATTCATTCTGGAATTTGGCACTGACTTCAGTTTTTTAGCAAGACAAAAGAGACTTACAATAGGAAATGAAGATTTTTATTTGGACTTATTATTTTTTCATCGATCATTACGTAAGATTATTGCGATAGAACTCAAGCTTGGTAAATTTCAAGCTGCAGATAAAGGGCAGATGGAGTTATATTTGAAATGGCTCAATAAGTACGAAAAAAAAGAAGGGGAATCTGAGCCTTTAGGAATTATTCTATGTGCAGAGAAAAATCATGAACAGGTTGAGCTATTAGAGTTGGGACAAAGCAGTATCCATGTTGCTGAGTACTTAACCCAACTCCCTTCTAAAAAAGCTTTGGAAGCAAAACTCCATCAAGCTATTGAAGTAGCACAAGATAGATTTGATAAGGCAGTGACGTATAGAGAGTCCGAAATTTTAATTTCTCATCTAGACATCAAGAAAGCCTGAAAGACAATTTAAAATAGAATTTTGCTACAGGTTTTTTGAAGGAGCCCCGCTCAGCTTTTTCAATGTTGGGTAAACCAGGATTGATTATACTTTTAGATTCGCCCCTAAATGTTTGAGTATTAAACTCACCTTCCGTCCGATTCCTGAAAAAAATGACGCTTTGCAGCCGAAATTCTTCTCACCCAATTCTCTTTATAGATTTGAGCTAAAGAAGGATCATCAATAAGAAGGATATTTTCGGCGTTTTTGGAATTAGCGGCCTTGCTCCAATTAAAGGAACCCGTCAGCACAAAACGATCATCTAAAATCATCGTTTTGTTATGAGCAATGCCTAGGGCCCGATCAATAAACACGGGAATTCCTATTTTAGAAAAAAATTGAAGATGAGAATATTTATTTCGGATCTGAGATTTGTCGATAAGAATTTTTACATCAACGCCTCTTTCATATGCATCAACCAAGGCTTGCGCAATTTGAAGAGAGGTGAATGAGTAAGCCATGACAAAGATGGAGATCTTTGCATCCTCAATGGCTGAAACAATGCCATTTGTGCATTGACCTTCAGGACTAAAACAGACATTGATGTGAGCTTTTTCCGTTGAGGAAGCCACCCAGCCTTCGTTTAAGGTAGGGTAGAGCGAAAAACCAACACCACATCCTATGAAGAAAGCCAGAAAAGCAGGTGGGCTAAATTTTGAAAAAGGTAGAACTTTAAAAGCCTTTCTTTTGGTAGGTTTTCTTTTTTCAATCATGTTTAAGAAATCTCGATCCAGGATGATTTCTTTGTCCACCCACCAAATCTTCATCGCTCACGCTTGTAGTCGGCAAGAACTTCATCAATGATCCGTCTGGAGTTTTCTGCTTCGAGGGGGTTAGTACCGGGCAAGGCAGCGAATACGATCAAGGCCTTCCATAAAGTCCAGCCACGGCCACGTGCCCAGGTAGCACTATCGAGTGGAAGGCTCGCGCGAAACGCGTCTCGACTTTTTCCTTTGAAAAATGTCCACGCAATCGCCAGATCACACGCGGGATCACCGACTGCCAGCCCTCCAAAATCAATAACAGCGCTCAACTTTCCTTTTTGAACAAGTAGGTTGCCAGCGCTGATGTCCCCATGGACCCACACTGGCGATCTTTGCCAAGTGGTTTCAAGAGCTCTTTCCCAGAGTTCTGTAACAGAATCAGCATCGATTTTGTCGCCAAGAGTCACGATTGCTTGCCGGGTTTCAGCGTCATAGGTTACAAGAGGGCCGCCGCGATAGAAATTGTGCGGCCCCGCTATCGGCCCACCTGTGGCATCGATTCGTTGCAGGGTCACGAGGAATTCGGCCAGCGCAGTTGCGAAGCCATCCAGATCAGCTATGGGCGTAAATGCAGCGGTGTCGCCCTCAATCCAGCGATAAACGGACCATTGCCATGGATAACCCTCATCCGGTTCGCCCATTGCCAAAGGAGTTGGAATTGGGAGTGGCAGCAAAGGTGCTAATCTAGGCAACCACTTTTGTTCTTTTTCCACCTTCATTGCATACTCTT
>JAKBAL010000122.1 GCA_021809225.1 Pseudomonadota bacterium
AGTCTATCAGAGCAGCGTGGATCCGTAGCTTTACACCCGCTTGTCGTATTTTCGTGTTCGATAGATGCTCTTAGGGGTGAATGTTGATAATACCTTTGATGATTATCAGCATGTAAAAGTTGTGTTTTTGCAAAAATAAAGAGCATCATTATTGTAAATATACACCCTATTTTCATATTTTTTATTTCATTTTACTTATTTTTCTTAAAGTAGCTGTAGAGCTTTAGGATTAAAAATCAGTTAACAATCTTGTAAAAGTATGTATATTTTAGTGCTGATATAAGAATAAGAGTAATTACCGTAAGAGTAAAAATTCTTTTCATCAGAAAAAAAGGGAGCTAGAATAATGAATTTTTTACAGTTTTCTATTAAAAATTTCTTTTTTCTTTTTTTTATTACATTGATTCATCCTTACAATTTTTGTGAGGCAATGAACGACTTCTTCAGTTCCGACGAAGAGAATCCTGGCCCCGCAACCCCTCTTCTTTGCGATGACAATAATGTCCATACTTTACGGAGTGCAACCAAGCGCCGTGGAGACGGCTCTTCTTTAACCGTTGTAACTAAGAGCAACAGCAGTGCCTCTGAAAAATCACAATCTCTCCCCTCACCATCCTTCCAAGATAATTCTCATTATGGTACGATCGGTGTGTCAGAGGATTCCTCTGAGGAGGATGGCCCTCCTGCTTCTTCTTTGATAAATTGGGAACATTCAAGCCATCAACAGGATTATTCTACTGAGGAGGATGAGCTTCCTCGTGCTCCTGCTTCTTCTTTGGTGAAGAGGAGACATTCAGGCCATCAACAGGACCTAAATTTTTCCCGAACCATTCATATTCTTAACATAAACCCTAACCAGGCACAGAGAATAGATATCACCCAACTGCTTGAAAACCTTTTAGCTAACCAAAAAAACGCTCATCTTCACCGTGAGGATATTAGTTTTGAAACGGCTCTTGTGGTTTATGATCTTTCCAAGATCACAAGACCCGTTTCCGATGATAAGGAAAAAGGTGTAATTGCACCGCCTGCTGCATGGACGGACACTGCTTATTTTTTAGCTGAACTTGATAAGAATTTTTTTAATCACCCAATGTCCAAAAAAAGAATCGCGTTAATCACCCTAGGGGCCATTGAAGGAGGATTAGCCCCTTGGGGGATTAGTCCTCTTGTCATGTATTTGGGAGAGAATCTCCTCACTTTTATTCCAGTAGGCGGTTTCGCTTCTGAAGGTCTTGTTTATACCGTGATAGCGTTTTCCACTCTGCCTTGCATGCAGCAAATCGGCGAATTCATGAATGATATTGGAAAAAATTTTTTCGATAAAAACGGTTTTACCCCCAGTACAGGTGATAAGGGGCCTCACATTCAAAAGACAGACTTTGAAATAGAAACAGGTTACCAACGATGTTGTAGGTATATTAATATTCCTACAAATACCCTGTCTATGATTTTTTCATGTACGAGTGCCCTCTTTCGTGCTTTGCCTATGGGACTCCTATGGTGGGAAGCAGAAACACCTTTTCCAGAGTTTCGAAATGCTTTTTTAGGCCCTCTTGTGGTTTTTTATGTAGTAAAAACATATAAAGAAAGTATGAATTTTTGCAATGTTTTTGCTCATCAACGAGCCACTGAACCATTGCCTATGGTTAAAGAAAAGAAACAAATTTTAAGGGAACGTATTAAAACATTGGAGAGGTGTGCGAGTGCTGAAGCCAGTGATGATCTTGTTGATACACTTTATTCACTCATTCAAGAAGAGCTGGAAAAAAAGAACTTGCTTGTAGATGAAGATCCGAAGAGGCATATCTCCGCTTTTAGCGCACTTATGATTAAACTTACGCAAGCTTCAGCATTTCAGAACATTCAAGACGAGCTTGCGCAACACGCTAATTCCGACGTGTCTTTGCAGCCAATCGTGGAGGAGATTGGAAGTCTCCAAGTTCCTGGGATGGCAAAGCTTATTACAGATATTGATCAAAAGAGAGGAGAAACGGGAGCAAGAACTTTGCTTGAAAACTTGTCTACCTTTATCCATGGAGCGGCCACTTCAGGTCGCTTTTTAATTACGAGTTGGGCAGTCACTAAGGTTTTAATGTATATGGGAGTTGAGCAAGATCCTGCTTTATATGTTAGTTTTGGAGCAGCTGCGATAGATGTTGTCTTAAGAGCAATGACCGAATGGTACGTACAAAAAGATACTTTTTTAAGCCTGCGTGACGTTGGTTCTACAAAAATGCCCTTTTGGCCTGTCATGTGGGTGACAAACACTCTGTCGTTTGTTAATTCAACTTTTTTTTCAATTCCGAGTGCTGCAATTGTTTTTAATGTGATGAGCGATTGTCCTTTTTATGTTAAAGCTTGTGTTGCACTTTTAACGTTGCCTTCAGAGTTTACTTCATTTTATAAGTTTTTTCATGATAGGTATGCTCATTTTATTGAGAATATAACAACCCTTCGTGTGGGGACAACTTCTCAAAAAAGAGCTTGGTTAAATGTTCACTTCAAAAATGCAAAAAAATTCATTCATGAAGCTGATCAAAACACAATTGAACAGATATATAATCTTACGCAAGGAGGCTTATAAATCTTGAAGGAGAGGGGCCCCTTATCCTGACGAGGATGAGTGGAAAGCAAAGCTATGCTGAAGAGACTTGCCTCTTAAAGCATGACATCTGCACAATTAGATCGTAAATTCAAAGAGTTAATAGTTTGTTCGGATGAACGTAGACACTGACAAGACAAGCTGTGAAGTTACTTTAGAGGGAGATACACTCATTGAACTTGAAGATACCGTGTTTCCTACTGACGAGTATCATTCCCGCGAAGGCGAAAATACATAGAATGGATACTTTATTCAAATAATTTCCTTGGGACTCCCGCGTGTAAAGAGGATGCCTACCAGAGAAAACAAAATAGGGTATTTTCATGGTTGATGAAGATATTCTTATTTCTTGCGAAATTTATCCAGAGTGATGATGTTGTCCGTATTCTCTGAAGGAGCGACGCCAGCGAAGATAGCCTCTTCTTCCTCAGTGTAGGGAGGAGGAGTAAATTGAAGACCAAACTTGGCATAGGGATCCATAAAACTCAATAAGGCATGAAAGGGAACATAAATGCGCTCTTGAGAATCACTAAAGCTTAAGGTTATGTAAAAACCATGGTTATCCACTTCAAAATCCCAATATTGATGTTGAATCACAATGGTCATTTCTTCAGGATGGCGTTCTTTCAAATAATCAGGGAGCTGAACGCCAGGATAATTCGTATTAAAGGCAATGTAAAAGTGATGGGGCCCTGGGAGGCCGTTAAGAGCAGTTGACTGCAAAGCTTCGCGAACGACATTCCGCAAGTTTTCTTGCACCATTTCTTCGTAATTAAACCCGTCCACAGATTTCTTCCTTTTTTCTGTCAATCAATGAGGGGCTTCTGTTGCCCGGTGCCCCTCGAACCGCGATCACCTTAAGGTTAAGCGGCTGCAGCTGCAGCGACATTAACCTCGTTGGAGTTGAGCGCACTAAAGTTTGCCGCTCCACGACCAAATGCATTAAAATCTTTTGCATTTATGTGTTTAGCCCGATAACGGTGGTACCATGCCGAGTGAAAATCTAACCTTTACTACGCACGTCGATCCTAATTCACCCCCATAATCAATATCTTAATGGTGGAGGTGCCGGGTTCCGCCCCCGGGTCCGTAACGCCTATTCCGTAGGACGTTTATCACTATAGTCAAGTTACCTTGACATCTTAAGTATAAGTCTTTTTTCTAGAAATTTAAAGGGGTTTTCAATTTCTTTTTATCAATTACATTTTAAACTCTAAAAGGAACTCTAAAAGAGGATGAATTCTTAACTAAATTTTTAGAATTTTGCCTTACGACAAAAGGACGATAAGATCCGAAAAACAAAAAAAATCAGAAAGGGAACTCCATGGTCCTGCGGCACGTCGATTTGGATGATAAATATTTAGTTGAAGACGGCCAAATTTATTTGACGGGAGCTCAAGCACTGGCCCGGCTTCCCTTGATGCAACGGCGAAGAGATTTGGCTCATGGACTCAATACTGCTGGTTTTATATCAGGATATCGTGGATCTCCTTTAGGGGCATTTGATCAAACCCTTTGGAAAATTCAAAAATCCTTAGAAGAAAATCAAATCACATTTACACCTGGTATTAATGAAGAGTTAGGGGCGACGGCCGTTTGGGGAAGCCAACAACTTCCACTGTTTAAGGGTGCCCGTGTTCAAGGCGTTTTTTCCATGTGGTATGGGAAAGGGCCAGGGGTTGATCGATGTGGGGATGTCTTTAAACATGCTAATGCGGCAGGAACATCAGCGTATGGAGGGGTGCTAGCCCTTGCTGGCGATGATCATGCTTGTAAATCCTCAACTCTGCCTCATCAAAGTGAATACGCCTTTATGGATGCTTCAATTCCGGTCTTAGTGCCCTCAAATGTGCAAGATATACTCGACTTGGGTCTTTACGGATGGGCACTTTCACGCTATTCGGGATGTTGGGTGGCTTTTAAAGTGATTGCTGATACGGTGGATACTTCTGCTTCCGTGACGGTTTCTCCCGAACGATCTCCTCTTTTTTTTCCAGAAGATTTTCATCTGCCTGAAGGCGGCGTGCATATCCGCTGGCCCGATACGCCTCTTGAACAAGAACGCCGGTTGCGTCTTTATAAATTGGATGCTGCAAAAGCTTTTGTTAGAGCTAATCACCTGGATAAAGCAATGCTTCTTGGGAAAAGCCCAAGGCTTGGTTTGGTAACTTGTGGAAAGACTTTTCATGACGTTCGCCAAGCTCTTGAAGATTTAGGCTTAGGGGAAAAGCAAGCGGCAGATCTTGGTATTACCCTTTATAAAGTGGGGATGAGTTGGCCTCTTGAACCGATGCGGCTTCAAGAGTTTGCCCAAGGCTTAGAAGAAATTCTGGTTATTGAAGAAAAACGGCCCCTGATTGAAAGTCAAATGAAGGACATTCTTTATGGGGTGCCTGAAGGAAAACGACCCCGTGTCATAGGCAAAAAAGATGAAAACGGAAAACCCTTGTTGCCAGAAATTTTTGAGCAAAATGTTTCTGAAATCGCCCATGTGATTGGCCAAAGACTCCTTCGTTTTACGGATTCATCTGTTGTTAGAGAGGGGATGGAAAGGCTCGATCGGCTCTTTCGAGAGATGCTGAAGACCCAGCCAGAACTCGTCCGCCTTCCGTATTATTGTTCAGGGTGTCCTCACAATACCTCTACAACCCATTTACCCAAAGGCAGTCGTGCTGTCGCAGGCATTGGCTGCCATTATATGGCAACCTGGATTGCTGAAGATACGGCTACTTTTACCCAAATGGGAGGGGAAGGAGTTCCGTGGATTGGACAGGCTCCTTTTACAGACGAAGCTCATATCTTTGCTAACCTGGGAGATGGAACCTATTACCACTCGGGGATTTTGGCCATTCGCGCTGCGATTGCGGCTAAAGTCAACATGACTTATAAAATTCTTTACAACGATGGTGTTGCTATGACAGGTGGTCAACCCGTTGACGGACCTCTTGATGTAGCGATGCTCACCCAACAAATCTATGCGGAAGGCGTTCGCAAAATTGTTGTGTTGAGTGAAGATCCCTATAAATATCCGGTGAATTTTGGGTTTGCCCCGGGTGTTGAAGTTGGGCATCGGGATCAATTAGGTCAAGTGCAAGAAGATATCAAAAAATGGCCTGGGATTTCCGTATTAGTTTATGATCAAGGCTGTGCGGCCGAAAAAAGACGAAAGCGGAAACGAGGTCTTCTGCCCGATCCAGATCAACGCATCTTTATTAATGAGCGCGTTTGTGAGGGGTGTGGGGATTGTAGTGTGAAATCGAATTGTCTTTCCGTACAGCCTCTTGAAACGGCAGTGGGGCGAAAGCGGAAAATTGATCAATCCAGTTGCAACAAGGATTATTCCTGTGTGAATGGATTTTGTCCCAGTTTTGTCAATGTTCAGGGCGGAAAACTGAAAAAGGCTTCTCCTTCTGTTAAATCCGAAAAGGCGAGAGATTCGTTTCCTGATCCAAAACTTCCAAGCCTTGATAAGCCCTATTGTATCTTTTTGACAGGCGTTGGTGGAACGGGTGTTGTGACAGTGGGAACGATTCTCGGCATGGCGGCTCATCTGGAAAAAAAGGGATGCTCTACCGTTGATATGACGGGTTTAGCGCAAAAGGGGGGGGCTGTTGTTTCTCATATTCGTATCGCGCAAAAGCCAGAAGATATTCATGCAACCCGCGTGTATAATGGGGAAGCGGATTTGATCTTTGGGTGTGACCTTGTTGTTGCGGGGATGCCTGATACTCTCAATAAAATAAAAAAAGGAAAGACATCCGTTCTGATCAATGCAGACCAATCCATCACGAGTGGGTTTATTCACAATCCGGATTATAATTTCCATCATGAAACTTTACAAAAGAACATTCTTGAAACCGCCGGAAATAGTCAGGTGGATTTTATTGATGCCGTTCAGTTGGCGACAGGACTTCTTGGTGATTCTATCGCCTCTAATCTTTTTATGGTGGGATACGCCTATCAAAAAGGCCTGCTTCCCGTTTCTCACCAAGCTATTGAAAAAGCAATTGAAATGAATGACATTGCCGTCTTGTTTAATCTTCAGGCCTTTGGTTGGGGACGCCAGGCGGCTCTTGATTTGCGAGCTGTTGAGCAGGCTGCAGGCATAGGGGATGAAGAAAAACGCATACAGATTCCCACAACCTTTGAGGATATTCTGGCTCATCGCAAATCGTTTTTAAAGTCTTATCAAAACAAAGCTTATGCAGAACGCTATGAGTCCTTCGTCAGCTCAGTACGAGTTGTCGATCAAAAGCTAAAACGAAAAGACCTTTCCCTCAGTGTGGCACAATACTATGCAAAGTTACTGGCGATAAAGGATGAGTATGAAGTTGCA